>DQUX01000196.1 GCA_015662065.1 Anaerolineales bacterium
TACAATTCTCCGCTTTTACATTATACCAGGTGGCGAGGCCCATTGCAAGAGTACATGAGTACTGACCCATTTCGAAAATGAGACAAATTGGTTACAGTCCAAAAGGGCACCGCGCCGGCCGGGGGTGGCCGACGCGGTGGAATGGCGGGCCCTACAGGCAGGAGCTACTCCAAACGGGCCTTCAGCGCAGCGGTCAGGGCCGGGACCACCTTGAAGAGGTCGCCGACGATGCCGTAATGGGCCAACTGGAAGATCGGCGCCTCCGGGTCCTTGTTGATGGCGACGATGACCTTGCTGGTGCGCATACCGGCCTGATGCTGGATGGCCCCGGAGATGCCGCAGGCGATGTAGAGATCCGGGCTGACCGTCTTGCCGGTCTGGCCGACCTGATGTTCATAGGGGATCCAGCCCGCGTCCACGGCGGCGCGGGAGGCCCCCAGGGCGGCGTTGAGCACGCTGGCCAGCTCACGGACAGGCTCGAACCCCTCCGGCCCTCCCACGCCCCGTCCGCCGGAGACGATGATGGCGGCGTCGGTCAGGCTGACCCCGCCCTCCGTCTCCCAGAAGCCGGTCACCTTGCACCCGATCTCCTCCTCCTTCATCACCGGCTCGACTCGGACCACCTCCCCCGCGCGGCCATCGTCGGGCTCGGGCTTGGGGAAAGCCCGCGCGCGGGTGGTGAAGATGGCGGGGCGCTTCTCCGGCACCGCGCAGGTGGAAAGCAGCTTGCCCGCGTAGATGGGGCGGGTGGCCAACAACTGCCCTCCCTCAAACTCCAACCCGGTACAGTCGGCCACGCAGCCCGTCTCCAGGTCCACCGCCACCGCCGGCCCTAGGTCTCGCCCCCGGGAGGTGGCGCCCATAAGGATCAGGGCCGGGCTGTGCTCCCGTGCCAGGCTGGAGAGCAGCGCCGCGTAAGGCTCCAAGCGGAAGTCGGCCAGGGTGGGATCGTCAGCCAGGAAGACCTTGTCCGCCCCGTAGGCGATGGCCTCCTGCGCCAGACCCTCCACCCCGCTGCCGAAGACACACGCACAGACCTGCCCCCCCAGCGTCTCGCCGAGGCGGCGGGCGGTGCCGATGGCCTCCCACGAGGGCAGGGCAACCTCCCCCCGAAACTGCTCAACCCAGACGAAGATGTCGTTGCCCATCACTTACCTCCTAGATGACCTTCTCGGCCAGCAGCTTGTCCACCAGGACCCGCGCCGCCTCCTCGACGGTCTCGGCCTGGATGATCTCCGCCGCTCCCTCGCGGGCCGGCGGCGGGAAGATCCGCTCCCAGCGGACACCCGACCCGGCCGCCCCGACCTTATCCGGCCCCACACCGAGATCCGCCGCCGTCCAAACCGGATACTCAGCCCGGGTGGCCTTGCGGATCCCCATAAAAGAGGGATACCGCGGCTCGTTGATCCCCTTCACCGTGCCGACCACCGCCGGAAGAGGGGCCTCCACCCCCTGCCGGCCCTCCTCCAGGAGCCTTTCTACAAGGATGGCCCCTCCCTCGGGGTCCAGCTCGGCGATCTTGATGACGTAGGTGAGGGGCGCAAAACCCAGCCGCCGGGCGACCTCCACCGCCACTTGACCCGTCTGGCTGTCGATGGCCGACTTGCCGAAGAGGACCAGGTCCACGTCCCCCATCCTCTCGATCGCCTTCGCCAGGACGTAGGAGGTCGCCAGGGTGTCCGAACCCGCGAACCCGTCGTCCCAGATACGGACCGCTTCGTCGCACCCCATAGCGATGGCGTGCTTCAGCGCCTCCAGCGCCTCCTCCGGCCCCATCGAGACGACGGTGACCTTGGGCTCTCCGCCAAACCGCTCCTTGATCAAGAGCGCCTCCTCTACCGCGTATTCGTCCCAAGGGTTGATGATGATAGGGGATTCACCCCAAGAGACGTTGCCCGCCTCGTCAACGGTCAGCTTGGCCGCCGAGTCGGGCGTCTGTTTGATGCAGACGACGATGTGCACGGCTCACCTCCTTGACGTGAAATGTGAAAACGGACCGGACTTACGCAGTTCTATCCATATCTCACTACAGAAACAGAGAGGGCCCAGAGTTTCGCGTGGTGGACGTTTGGCCACAACTGCGCGACTCCCATAACTGACCGGCGGTCATTATATTCACAAACGGCGAAGATGCAAATCGACCTACGGAGTGACGGTGAGGATCTGCCCCACCTCGATGTAGTAGTCCGGCCCGATGTCGTTGAGGTTCGTCAACTCCCCGACGGTCATCCCGAAGCGGCGGGCGATGGAGTAGACGGTATCCCGGCGCTGGACGTAGTAGCCGTACCCCCCCTGGGGGGGCGGAACCGGGATCAGGACCATCGTCCCCGCCTGAACCTGGCCGGGGTCGGCGATGTTGCTGGCGGCGGCGATGTCCTGGGCGGTGGAGCCGAACTTCAGACCCACGCGGAAGAGGTTCTCGCCCGGCTGTACAATGTAGTAGATCCCCCCGCCCGCCGCCAGCTGCGCCGTCGGTGAGGGGGTCGGCAAGGGGGTTGGCTCGGTGGCCGCCGGGGTGACCGACGACGGAGTCGGCTCGACGGCCGCTTCGCCAAGGACGGCGATGAGGCCGTCGGAGAGAGGCATCAGCTCCAGCGTGTCCCCCTCGGGGTCGAAAGCGGTCACGTGCTCGAAGCGCAGGGGAGACCCTCCCTCCGCCACACCGCGAAGGGTGATGGAAGCGACGATGCCGCTGCCATCCACCGCCGCTCCCGGTTCCAACGAGACCTGGTAGACGACCCACCCTTCCCCCTCAGCCACCCGGTTCTCCAGCACCTGCACGGGCCGAGGCATCTCCCCTGGAGCGATCTGCACCCCCTCCGCCTCCGGGTCGGCGTCCTCCACCCGGACATAGTCGGGATCGAAACTCAGCTCCAGCAGGACGCCGTTCAACCGCCGGGCGTCGTCCAACCAGATGTTGACGGCGGCGATCTCCCCCACCGTCAGGGTGACCACCGACGGCTCCAGGTAGAGGCTGGGGAGCATCTCCGGCGTGGGAGAGATCACCGGGCTCAGCTCGAAGGAAAGGATAGGGGTGGGGGTAAACGTGGGCGACGCCTGTGGCACCACCGGTGCCTCCTCGTAGACCGCCTGGACGCACCCGGTTAAGAGCAGTATCGGCATCAGGCCAACCCACAAGAGCACACCTCTTGCTCGCATAGCGACCTCCTCGGTCCAGGTTTCAGGTTTCAGGTCCCGAGTTTCGGGTTCTCAGGCTTCAGCGCCCTCATCACCCGGACCCAGTCCTCCAGGCGCAGCCGTTCGGCCCGTCGACGGGGGTCCACCCCGGCCTGCCGCAACGCCTCGGCGACGGTTCGGGGCTCCAGGCCCAGCCCCGCCGCCAGGCTGTTGCGCAGTTGCTTGCGGGGCTGGGAAAAACCCGCCCGCACGACACGGAAGAATCCCTCTACACCCCGCGCCGCCACCGGCGGCTGCCGGCGTCGGTCGATGCGAACAACCGCCGACTCCACCCCCGGCGGGGGGTAGAACGCGCCGGGCTTGAGCCGGAAGAGAAGCCGAGGCTGCCCATAGAAATGGACGCTCACCGCCAGAAGGCTCATCCGCCCCCCCCGGGCCACGATCCGCTCCGCCACCTCCCGCTGGACCGTGACCACCATCCGGCGGGGA
This sequence comes from Anaerolineales bacterium, assembly GCA_015662065.1. Lineage (GTDB taxonomy): Bacteria > Chloroflexota > Anaerolineae > B4-G1 > DUEL01 > SZUA-1492. The sequence continues at coordinate 3,628 of DQUX01000196.1, forward strand.
GGGAGGCGGGCCTCCAGCAGGTGGCGGAGCACGGCGGAGGTGATGGCATAGGGAAGATTGGCGACCACCAGGTATGACTGCCCCTCCATCAAGTCCGCCGGGTCCAGGGCCAGGATGTCCCCCTGGACGACGCGGACGTTCGAACGGTCGGCCAGCTCTTCCTGCAGGACCGGGATCAGCCGATGGTCCAGCTCCACCGCCACGACCCGCCCCGCGCTTGCCGACAGGGCGCGGGTGAGGGTCCCCAACCCCGCCCCGATCTCCAACACCGATTCGCCCGGCCCCAACTCCGCCGCGGCCACGATCCGCTGTAGCGCTCCCCGGTCCGCCAGAAAGTGCTGCCCCATCTCCTTCCGGGGCTCCAGATCGTAGCTACGCAGGATCTCCCGAACCGAACGGATCATCGCGGCGAGTCACACACCTGTGGAAACAAACAACCATAGAGGGCACGGAGAGACACCGAGGAATCCCGGAAACTCTGCGGACCTCTGTGTTCTCCGTGTCCTGGTGGTTAGCCCTGTCATTGACCAATGATGTAGTTGATCTGAGCCGGCGGGGGGACCGGGGTGAGCAGGTAGACATCCACCCACCGATACCACAGCACCAGGTTGTCGTCATCGTACCCCAGATCGATCCGCCGCCCTTTGATCGCCCCGCCGGTATCCCCCGCCACGCCGATGCCGTAGCCGGGAACGTAGACCCGGCTACGTAAGGAGATGACCCGGGGGTCCACGGCGACGATGCCGTGCCGCATCGGCCAGCCCAACCGGGTGCGGCCGTAGTAGGGGCTGGAGCGGGGCGTGCCGGCGGTGGAGGCGCTGTAGGAGGTCGCCAGCATGCGGATCACCCGCCAATACTCCACCGTCCCCTCCGGCGTCTCCAACTGGCGGACCACGATCTTGGTGCCGTAGCCGATGATCTTGGTGGTGGGCGGCACGGCGACGTACTCGTTCTCCATGGTGCGGGAGACCTCCTGGCCGTCCTCGTACCGCACCCGGAGCCGCCGCTCCAACACCCCCGGCGCGCCGTCCTGGATCAGCCGCCGCTCATCCAGCTCTAGCTCCGGGTCCGGCTGCCAGACCACGTCGAAGGGGATCGGCTCCTGCTGGATGAGGAATCGCTCGGAGACGCGGACCACGACGATGGTCGTTTCGCCGTTCAGAGGGGCGTCGAGGGGAGGGATGGTGTAGTCCTGCCCGGTGAGGACGACCCCCAGGTCGGCCAGCACCGGCGCGATCTGGTCCCGGTGGGTACGGGTGCGGATCACCCGGCCGTCCACCCGCACCGTCACTGGCTGGGACCGCTCCACGTGGATGTGCATCCCGGCGGAGAGGGGCTGGGCCAGGCCCGGCTCGACCCGGTCGGCCAGATAGAGGGTGAGCCCCGCCTCCCGCAGCGCCCCCCCCACCGTGGTCGCGGTGGTGTAGAAAGTCAGCACCCGCCCGTCCTCGTGGACGGTGACCGGGACGGCCCGCTCTACCCGGATGCGTAGGGAGGCCCCCTCACCGGCCGGGTCATCCTCGACGACCACCCGGTCGTGGGGAGCCAGGGACAGGCCGGCCTCGGCCAGGATTTGGTCCGGGGCGGCGGCATGGGTGCGCACCAGCCACGTCCGTCCGTCGGCCTGAATCCACACCGGCCGGGCACGGGTCACGCGGACCGTCATCCCGGGCTCCAGGGGATGGTCGAGGTCCGGCTCGACAAGGTCCTCTGAATAGAGGACCAGACCCGCATCCAACAGGAACGGGCCCACCGTTTCCTGGTGGGTGCGGACCTGGCGGGACTCCCCGTCGACGACCAGGGTGACAGGGATAAGGCTTGACCGATAGCCGGCGGCCAGCCCCCCCAACAGCACCAGGGCGGCGAGGGCCGTCAGCCCCCGCCGGAGGGACGTCGGCAGTTCGCGCGATCCTTGCTCCACCCCCCCCCCTTTGCACGACTACCTGCAGGGGCGAAGCA
>DQUX01000195.1 GCA_015662065.1 Anaerolineales bacterium
ATGAAGATTTTATGAAGATGGGATGGGGGTTGGGTGAAGGCGTGGCCTATTGAACCGCAGAGAACGCAAAGGACGTAGAATTTTCCTCGGTCCTTTCTCGACCCCTTGGCGTTCTCTGGGTCCCTCGCAGCGAATTTCAGCCGTCGCCCGTCTACGGGCGGACCGTGTTATACATCCAATGGGCGACGATGACTTCCTTCAGGTTGGACCCCACATCGGCATGGTTGTTCGGATCGGGGCCATGGCGGAAGTTGAAGGCGTCAACCTCCTCCGCCCACGGCGACCAGGCGGGGTCCCAGGCCCACAGGGCGTAGTTGATCCCCCGCTGCTCCAGGAAGTCCATCTGGTCGTCCATAAAGGCGTCCGCCCCCGGCTCCCAGCGCATCAGGCCGAACTCGTTGGCCGCCACCGGCACGGAGTGGGCGGCGACGAAGTCGTCCACCGTCGAGAGCAGGTCGTCCAGCCAGGCCCGGTCCACCTGGTCCGGCTCCCCGTCCCCATCGGCGTCGAAGCTCCCCGGGTAAGTGTTGGTCAGCTCGGGCGGCTCCTGGTGGGTGTAGATGAAGGGCTCGTACTGGTGGAAAGTGTAGACGACGTGGAGGTCGGCGACGGGCTGCAAGTAGGGGAGCCACTCCACCGCGCTGTACCCCATCCCACCGACCAGGACCGGCGTCTCGAGGTCCACCTCCCGGATGGCCGAGACGATGCGGGGGTAGAGCTGGTTCCAGTCGTAGAGGGTGCCGCCGTAGTCGGCGTAGAAGGTCTCCGGGTCCCAGACCTCCAGTGGATCGCCGACGGGGTAGGCACCCACCTCATTGGCGTTCGGCTCGCACATCAGGTCGTAGCCGACGACCACCGGGTTGTCCTTATACCGTTGGGCGGTGTACTGCCACATCGCCACCCATCCGTCCTGGGCGGCCTGGTCCGCCCAGACCCGATTGTTGTAGTAGCTGGGGTCGAACCATCCCTCGTCCGGGTCGCTGTCGACGTCCTCCCCCCAGAAAGCCCAGAACTCGCTCCGGCCCGGCCCGGTGCGGAAGGTGATGACGGCGAACAGCCCCGCCTGCTCGGCCATGCCCAGCAGCCGGTCCAGGTTGTCCTGCACGTCCGGGTCGAGCTGGTAGGGCGGCTCCTCGGTGAAAAGGCCGGGGTGGGAGATGTTCACGTAGTTGGCCCCCAGCGCGGCCAGGTTGTCGAAGTCGGCCTGGGTATAGGGGGGACCGATGAGGCCGGGGCCGAGGAAATCGGGGCCGTCCAGCTCCGGGTAGACGCGGCGCTGGTAGATGTTGGCCCCCCGCAGCCAGGTGGAGCCGGTCCACAGCGTCCACTCATCCACGCCCGCCTGCACGAGGGGGAGGTACACCATCGCCATGGGGGTGGTGGTCGGGCCTGCCAAGGGGGAGAAGGGCTCCTCCTCCCCGCCAGCGGGCAGGGGCAGGGTGCAGGTCAGGGGGATGGTGAGCAGGAGACTCAGCGTCAGTGCCGGGAGCAGTCTGAATCCGTACCTTCTCTTCATTCTCTTACCTGGGCCTGGCCCGAATCGGGGTCCACCATCAACGACGACGCATCCACTCTCATACGAAGCGCAAAAAACCGAGAAAGCCTCGCTGAACGGCGAAGAGGGCTCAGCCGGCTGGGGGGTGGGTGCCCGAGAGGCGGTCGTTCTCCAGGGGCCAGAGGGCATCGGTGAGGAGGTCGGTCGGGGCGAGGGGGACGGACCAGGACCGCCTCGACCCGCTCCAGGTAGAAGCGATAGGGGTTTACGGGACGACGACCGGGCGGACCGTTTGGATCGAGCCAGAGGCCCGGCACGGCATAGGGGGATTCCTCGCCGCGACCCGCGGCAACGGCCTGAGATAGACGGTCCCGGACGCGCTGGAGGGGATTGGACATCAGCCTTCTCCCGAGCAGGATGTGCGCAGCCGGTGGCGATGATAACACACGGGAGAGGTCAAGTCAAGGGGATGCAACGGAACCGCTTCAGACGCAACAGCCTCGCCCTACGAGACCGGCAGGAGGACGGCGAAAGTGCTGCCCTCCCCCACCCGGCTCTCCACCTCGATCCGGCCGCCGTGGAGCTCGACCACGTGGCGGGCGATGGGGAGCCCCAGACCCACGCCGCCGAAAAGCCGACCCTCCGGCAGTCGGGCACGGGTGAAAGGCTCGAAGACGCGCTACAGGTCCTCGGAGCGAAGCAGGTGGAGGTATCCCGTGGCGGCCGTCAACGGGGTGCGCAGCTCGTGGGCCACGGTGGTCAGGAACTCGGAGCGGATCCGCTGTTGCTCCGCCAGCTCGCTGTACGCCCGGGCCAGCTCGATGTTCTTCTGCCGCAGGTCGGCGATGGCCTTCTGATCGGCATCCCGCAGACGGCCGGAGACCTGCCGGATGATCTGCAACGCCATCCGGGGGCTCTGCTCCAACACCGCCTCGAAAGTGATCCGGCCGGATCCAGCATCTCAGACATCCCCCAACAGAAAAGCGGGCCCCCGGGTTCGCCGAAGGCCCACCTATGAGCTCTCCCCGCCGTGCCGTGTGCTGCCTTGTTTTGAACCTGCTAACGCAGGTGGGGACCTGCTCAGAGGGTTTGCCTTGCCCGAGGGCTATCGCATTCCCACTGAAGAGACAGTCCCCGTTTTATTAAGTGTTGGCTCAAAACCCAGTTCAGCGATCACGGGCACGGCAGGATCGACTATACTATACCACGGCTCCGCCAAACGCGCAAGTCCCGGAAATCCCCTCGTTACGCACTGCGTTGCCTCTCCCTCCACTTTCTGTTACAATACCCCCGATGGACCTAACGGCTTTGGGATTGCAACCCGGCGAATTGATCGCCCTTGTCGGTGCAGGGGAAAAGAGCCGGGCAGCCTGGCACCTACTCCGCCAACTGGTCGCCTCCGGCGAACGGGCGGTGTTCACCACGACGATGTGGATCTCCGCTCCTCGGAAGGCCCCGCTTTTCCTGGACCCCCGCCCCAACCCGGCGGAGGTCGCCCGAGCGCTGACGGAGTCACCCGCCCTGGTCCTG
>DQUX01000289.1 GCA_015662065.1 Anaerolineales bacterium
CCACGCCGGTCTACATCGAGCACCCCGGACGGATGGAGGTGGGGAGCTACTACAGCCACATCCTGGGCCGGGAGATGGTCTACCGTATCTACCTCCCCCCCGGCTACGACGTCGAAAGCCACACCTATCCGGTCCTCTACCTCCTCCACGGCCACCCCTTCGACGAGCAGCACTGGGACCGGCTGGGGGTGGACGAGACGGCGGAGGCGGGGATCCGCTCGGGGGCCTATCCCCCCTTCCTCGTCGTGATGCCCAACGGCGACCCCTCGCCGGAGGGGCTCTATGTGAGCACCAGCGGGGGGGATCACTCGGTGGAGGGACTGATCGTGAACGAGCTGATCCCCCACATCGACCGGACCTATCGCACCTGGGCGCGGCGGGAGGGGCGGGCCATCGGCGGCATCTCCCGGGGTGGAGTCTGGTCGCTGGAGATCGGCTTCCGCCACCCGGAGCTGTTCGCAGCGGTGGGGGCCCACAGCGCGGCCCTCTCGGTCAACTACCCCCATCCGCTCTACGACCCCTACACCCTGGCGACGGACCCGGCGGCGGCCTCCCTCCGCATCTGGCTGGACGCGGGGGACGTGGACTGGGCGCGGGCGGGGGTGGAGCGGCTGCATCAGGTGCTGGAGGAACACGGCGTGGCCCACGAGTATGTCATCGGCGAAGGAGACCATACCAACGCCTACTGGTCGCGGATGCTGCCGGCCTACCTGGCCTTCTACGCCGCCGGCTGGCCGAGGGCCAGCCGGTAGGTGCACCTCCTCGCGTTCATCCTGCAGGCCGGGCTGGCCCCATCGCCGCAAAGAACCGCTCTCGAGGACGGGGGCCACGAGCATTTGGGGCGCGTAGAGAAGTTGCGAGCCCACCCGATCGGGGTATAATGGTCACCACCCGGCGGCGGGGCCGCCGACCCACCCCCCGGTGGAGGGGCGATCGTCGATTTCTTGCGGGAGGACAGCCAATGCGCAAAATGATGGGATTTCTGGCCGGCTTGATCTGCGGTGCGCTGGTCGGGGCAGTGGCGGGCCTTCTCCTGGCCCCCTACGCCGGCCCCGAGCTCCAACAGCGCATCCGCGCGCAGGTGCAGGATCTGATCGAGAAGGGGCAGCAGGCGGCGGCGGCTAAGCGGGCCGAGCTGGAGACGCAACTGGAGGCTTTCAAACAGGGCCGACCGGTCGTCCTTCAGGAGCCGACCGAGCCCGCAAGCTGACCGTCCATAACAGCAAGGGAGGAACCTCACTCCCCTCCCCCGGCGGCCTGCACCAGGGCCTGAAAAAGCCGGGCCATCCCCTCCTGGTTGCCTATCGCCATCTCCGGGTGCCACTGGACCCCCAGGCAAAAGGGGTGGTCCGGTCGCTCTACCCCCTCGACGATCCCATCCGGCGCTCGGGCGACCACCGCCAGCCCCTCGCCCACCCTTTCCACAGCCTGATGATGAAAACTGTTGACCATCATCCTCTCCAGCCCCAGGATGCCGGCCAACCGGGAACCGGGGGTCAGGTGGACGAGGTGCGCGCTGGCCTTGGGCGGCTGTCCCTGGGCAGGGCGGTGAGGGAGCGCGCCGGGGACCTGGGTGGGGATATCGGCGTAGAGGGTCCCTCCCATCGCCACGTTCAACACCTGGATTCCTCGGCAGATCGCCAGCACCGGTTTGCCGATCCGCAGCGCGGTCCGCGCCAGCGCCAGCTCCGCCCGGTCCCGCTCCCGGTCCACCCGTTCCAGAAGGGGGCTCTCCTCCCCACCGTACCACTCGGCCGCCAGGTCCCCGCCGCCGGAGAGCAGCAGTCCGTCCAGCCGGGCCAGCAGCACCTCGGCCCCCTCCTCCGCGAAGGCGGGGGGAAGGAGCAAGGGAATTCCCCCGGCCTTCCGCACCGCCCCCACATAGGTCTGCGGGACGGCATACAGCGGGGATGAGAAGGGGCCACCGCCAGCCTCCGAACGGGCCGAGATGCCGATGAGGGGAGAGGTGCCCATTTCTCCGAGAAACACGAGGGCGCAGGCCCTTGCCTGCGCCCCTACCGGGTCCGCTTTTCCTTCAGGCGGGCCGCTTTGCCCCGCCGCTGGCGGAGGAAGTACAACCGGGCCCTGCGGACCTTCGCCCGCCGGGTCACTTCCACCTTCTCAACCCGGGGGGAGTAAAGGGGGAAAGTGCGCTCCACGCCGATGCCGTGGGCGGCGATCCGGCGCACGGTGAAGTTGGCCCCCGCCCCCCCACCGCGCACGCGGATAACAGTGCCCTGAAAGACCTGCACCCGCTCCCGGTCCCCCTCGACGATGCGGGCGTGTACCCGCACCGTATCCCCCGGCTGCAGGTCTGGGATGTTCGGATTGCGTTCCAACTGTCGGTTCAGCGACTCGACCAGATTCATTCTTACCACCTCGAACGTCTTTGCCACACCAGCGGACGGGCATTATACCATAAACCGGTAATCCGGCAAGTGTGTTGTGCGGGCGTGTCAAGTCAAAAGATAACGTCTCCGGGATGTCCGCCTCCTTTTTTGTTGGGGTGAGCGGTTTCGTCGTCGCCGGGGCTGTGAGCAGTGTGGGCAACGCGGAGCGTTGTCCAAGCCCTGGGGGCGGGCGGAGCCCGTTCCCAGGACGGCACTGTCCACAGCCCAAGAGTTAGGTTTTTTCCGTACGGGGGTGCGGTAGAGGTAGGGTGGCGTTTTTCTGTTCCACCACGGGGTTGTTCGTCGATGTTCATCTTCTCTTCGGACATCATCCCCTCCCAG
>DQUX01000360.1 GCA_015662065.1 Anaerolineales bacterium
GTCTGTGACCCCCGACTTCTAGCTCCTGACCGGTCTGCGACCGGTCTGACCGGCGGGTCACAGACCCGCTTGGAGCGAGTTTTCTCAACTACTGACCGCCCCCTTGCCTATCCTGACCTGGATCTCCCACAGCCGCCCCAGGACTTCCTCCAATCGCTGCCCCAGCGGCTCACCCCGCCCTGTGGTCACGTCATCCTCGTTCTCGAATACCGCGTAGGGCACCTGCACCCCCTTCACCGTCACAAACTGCGGGTCGTCGGCGGTGAAAGCGTCCCAATCATCCTCCCGGTACAGCCGTTCCATTTTCTCGTCGGGCAGGCTGTGCTCCAGGATGCTATCGGGCCGGCGGGGGTCATAGCGGAGGCGGTTCTTCCGCAACGACTCCTCGTAGGAGACCCGGATGTAGCAGATCGCCCCGCGGCGTAGCATCTCCTCCGGGAAGTGCTGGAAGGCCTCCCGGTAACCGCCTATGGTACTCCCCCGAGAGAACTCCACGATGGTGGTCACCTCGGCGTCCGGCGGCCGATCCCGCAGCCGCTTCCGGTACTCCAGCGCCAGGCGTCTGATGAGCACGTGCCAGAGATAGGGATACTTGAAATACCCCCTTTCATCGGTATGGAGAGGGGGATAGCCCATCTGGTCGAGGATCGCGTCCTCCTCGAACCAGGCCCACAGCATTGGAAAATCATCCAGTACCTCGAAGGGGGCGATGTGGAACCGCCGCCGTCGCTCCTCCAGCTCCGTTCGCCGCAGGTAGTCGAGCATCTCGCTCTTCCCCGCCGCTGGCCGGGCGACCAGGAAGAGGACGTCAAACGTCTCCCGGCTTATGCTACCGCCCCCTCCAGCTCCCCCCGCACCGTCTCCAGCAGAGCCTCGGCGTGGAGCTGCTCCAGCGTGTAGCAAGGGGCCTTCAGATGGTCCGCCAGCGCCTGGGCGTACCCCTGGTCGAAAGCCGCGTGTTCCATATTGATGACCACCGAGCGGATCTGGGCATGGGGGAACAGTTCCGCGATGTGGTGGGCCTCCTCCTGAGGAGGCAGGTTGCCGATCGAGACGTTCCCCGCCCCATCGGTGAGAAGGACCATCAGCGGCGCCAGGTCGGGATGCTGGCGCATCTCTCGGGCTATGACCTCATAGGCCAACTGAAGGCCGGCCGAGAGGGGGGTCTTGCCCCCCACGGGGATGTCGGTGAGCGCCCGCTGGGCCCGCTCCACGCTGTTGGTGGGAGGCAGCACCAACTGAGCGCCGTTCTTCTGGAAGACCACCAGCCCCACCCGGTCCCGCCGCTGGTAGGCATCCGTCAGCAGGGACATCACCGCCCCCTTGGTGGCCTGCATCCGCTCCGCCACCGCCATAGACCAGGAGGCATCCACCACGAAGAGGACCAGGTTGGCGGCGCGACGGACTCGCACCTTGCGCCGGTAGTCATCGGGGCGGATGGCGAGGGCCGGACCGTCGGGCCGGCGGCGCTGGCGCTGGTGAGGGGCGGCGGCCCGCAGCGTGGCGTCGAAGGCCAGATCGCTGGGATCGCCGGGGGAGGGGCGGGATTGGACATACCGACCCCGCTTGCGGTCGGTCCGGGTGCGGCTGCGCCGGCCGCCTGCGGAACGGGTCAACCGGTCCAGGGGGGTGTCCAACCGCCGTGGCTCGAAGGGGGTGCCGACCTCGACCTCCTCCCCCCCCTCCCACCACCGCCCCTCGGAGGGCCAGCGGGGGACCGTCTGGAGGACAGGCTCGGGGGGGGCTTTCAGCCCCTGGGGAGGCGATCCGTCCTCCCCTCTCTCAACCGTCACGGTCGTTTTTTTTTCCCCGCTTGTGGCCCCCTCCCCTTCCACCAACTCCTCCGTCTCGCCGGGGGCCTGGGCTCGGGCCTCGGATAGCCGCTCGCCCAGGTCGTCCAGCGTCACCTCCACCTGCTGGAGGGGGTGCCGCTTGAGCCGATGGGGCAGGGCCAGTTCCGCCGCCAGCAGGATGTCCCGGTCGGTGATACGGGCACGCCCCTCAAAAGCGGCGTGGGCCCGCGCCGTTTTAAGGATCACCAGGTCGGCCCGGTGGCCGTCCACCCCCATCTCCGCCATCATCTTGGCGATGACGGCCAGGTCCGCCTGGGTGTAGCGGACGCGGGGGAGCAGCAGGCGGGCGCGGGCGATGTCTTCGGAGAGCGCCTGCTCTCGGGGGGCCCATTCGGCGGCAAACCCCTCCGGGTCGGCCTCGAAGGCCAGATTGCGCTCCATAATCAGCATCCGGGCCTTCGGGTCACTGACCCCCCGGATGTCCACACAGAGGGCGAAGCGGTCCAAAAGCTGCGGCCGCAGGTCTCCTTCCTCTGGGTTCATCGTGCCGATGAGGATGAAACGGGCGGGGTGTGTGAAGGAGATCCCCTCCCGCTCGACCACGTTCACCCCCATCGCTGCCGCGTCCAGCAGGATGTCCACCACGTGGTCGTCTAGCAGGTTGACCTCGTCCACGTAGAGGACCCCCCGGTTGGCCGCGGCCAGGACCCCCGGATCGAAGTGGCGCTCCCCCTTCTGGATGGCCTTCTCGATGTCCAGCGTGCCCACCACCCGGTCTTCCGTAGCACTGACCGGCAGGTCCACAAACTGGGTGCGTCGGCGGGCCCGAGGGAGCTCCTCGCCTTCGGCGGCCCGCTCCCGACAGAGAGTGCACCAGGCGGCGGGCTGGTCGGGATCGCAGGAGAAGGGGCAATCGGCGACGACCTCGATCTCCGGCAGGAGCGCCGCCAGGGCGCGCGCGGCGGTGGACTTGGCGGTGCCGCGCTCGCCCCGAATGAGCACCCCGCCGATCTGGGGGTAGACGGCGTTCAGCACCAGGGCCCTTCTCATCCGGTCCTGGTTGACGATGGCTGTGAACGGGAAAATCGATGGCATCAGCGTCCTCGCTCTTCGAGATGATTTAATTATACCGCGACCCGGCGGAAACGAAAAGCAGTTGAGGGGAGGATTTTCGAAGCCAGAAGGTACGGATGTCCATCCGCATCCCCCGGCTTGGGCTCCCCGGCCTTCCGTCTTGCCCGAGCGAGGGAAACCGTAGGCCGGAGAAGCCGGTAGGGCGCAGCACCGCTGCGCCCCTACGGGTCGCCGGCTACAAGCGGCAAAGCCGCCCTTCGGCGGCTCCCTCCCCTACGGGCAGGAGAAGCCCGCGAAGGCGGGCTTGGCTATCCGTAGCCGCGGCTTTCAGCCGCCAGGCGGAAAGGGTCCAACCGATCACAATCACCTTGGTAAGGTACTAGACATATCGCCCACGGGCAGGTTATTGATCGCCCGACCGGGTGTATGCGTGGCGTACCCCCTGGTCCTCCCGCCGCCGAAAGGCCTCCTGCAACTGCGGGGTCAGGCGGGCGCCGAAGCGGTACTGGAAGGGCCACATACTCCGGCGGTGAAAGAACCCCACCCGATCGCCGTTCTCGAGGGCAAGTCCCAGGTCGGCCTCCAGGCCGGGCAGCGACGCCAGATTGCCGTTCACGAAGATGATCCCCCGCTCCTCGGCCGGGACCCCCAGTCGGCCGAGCAGATCTTCCAGCGTGCTCCCTTCATCCAGTTCCAGGTCCAGCCGGGCGTGGCTGCCCCGGCTGCCCCCCCCGGCGTACCGGGCCAGCGGGCCGTAGAGCCAGATTTCAAGGTGGATAGTCGCCATCATCATCTCCTGATGGGACAGAGTTCGGTCCTCGGCCAAGGCGGCGCAGCAGCCACCTGTCGGCGGAGAGGACGTAGGCGATCAGCGCGCCCACGGTCCCTATCGTGATCAACAGGCCAGCCCTGAAGGCCGGCGGGTCGTAGCGAAAGGTCACCACGTGGTCCCCCGAGGTCAGGTAGAGACCGAGAAAACGATCCACTTTCAACAGGCGGGCCGGCTCGCCGTCCACCGATACCCGCCAGCCCGGGAACCAGGATTCCAGCACGACGAGCAGGTCGCCGGGCCCTGCGTCGGTGACGGCCACCTCGATCTCATTGGGAGTGGGGCGGCTAGCCGCCTGCCCGGCGACCTCCGTGGCTGCCTGCAGAGAGGGATGCCCCTCCTGCAGCCGGTGGTGGGGGACGGTGAAGGCGAACGGCAGGGCGTCGGGCAGGTGCCAGACCTCCAGGTGCTGGATCTCCTTCACCCGCCGGGAAGGGTGGTCGCCCTGGGCCTCGACGGGGGTCCCGGCAGGGACGATGACGTAGTTCGGCGCCGGCTGAACGGCGTCGGGGGCCAGACCGTCGGCGACGGGGGACACCGTCCATCCCAGGGTGACGTTGAGCGCCCGGAGATGGTAGCTGTAGTGAGCGTACAGACCGGCGTGCCGGAATGGGTCGACTCTGTTGTCCACGCCGTACTCCGACGAGTCGTGAGCCGCCAGCCACGCCAGGGTCTCCTCTATATCCTGACGGCGCACCGACAGCTTCAGGAGTACCCGGTTGGTCTGGAAGAGGTGGAGGGTCGAGTGGCCGATGAGCACCAGCACCCCCCCGGCCAGCAGCGCCCGCCCAACCCGCGCCAGGTGAGGGTGCGCTGGCCAGGACAGGAGGGTGCGGCAACGGAGCCAGACCTCCTCCAGCCCCAGCCCGGCCAGCACGAGCAGCGCGAAAGCGCCGACCCGTAGGGCGCGGGCCGGGAACCGAAACCGGTACAGGAAGGGAATGGCGGCGAGGAGATGGCGGATGAAGGAAAACCGGGCGGAACCCCAGGTCAGCATCAACGCGAAGTAGGCGCTGAAGGTCAGCACCACGTGTCGTCGGCGGCGCACCGTCGGAACCCAGAAGAGCAGGAGGGCGAAGGGCATCACGCCTACGTAGTTGTAGTATTCCTGCACGTAGGGCAGATTCCCCAGGTGGGTCTGGCTGTAGTGCGTCGGCTCGGCGATGAGGTAATTGATGAGCAGGTGGGCAACCGTCTGCGACCCCCTGAGGTCAGGGTCCGTCCCTTTGCTGATATACGCGCGGGCGGCCCACTCCGGCAGGAGCTGCACCCCGATCAGGCCCAGGGCGAAGACGCCGACAAGGGCAAAGACCCGCATCTGCCCCCACAGGGCCGGGGGGGCCTGGCGGCGGAAGGCGCTGGCGAGGAGGAGGATCGCCAGCCCCATCAGCACGTACAGCGGGATGTACAGGTTGCCGGTCAGGAACAGAAGCGCCGGGGGGAGCGCTGCCAGGCCGATGCTCCAGCGCGTGCGGCTCTCCAGCGCGTGGAGGACGCTGGCGAAGCACCAAGGCACCCAGGCCAGGCCGACGGCCAACTGGAAGTGACCGGCCCACAGGTGCGCCGGCATCCCTCCGGCCAGCATATAGGTCGCCCCGCACCACAACCGGACGGGGCCCGGTGTGCCGAGCACCTTCATCAGGGCCCACATCCCGACCCCGGCCAGGGCAAAGGCTACCGCTGCGGCGACTTTGGCCCCGTTGTTCACGCCGAGGAAGAGCATCGGCAGTGAGATGAAGGGATTGAAGACGAACAAGAAGGGATCGGCGATCAGGGACTTGCCGTATTGGACGTAGGGGTTCCAGAGGGGGAACTCGGTGCCCTGGCGGACCGCCTCCACGACGGGCACCGCGATGCCGGTCAGCACCTCGGTCTCGCCGGGCAGACGGAGGTCGGGGCTGAGGTCGAGGATGGGGTGCGAGTAGACGACGCTCAGCAGGATCAACCCGCCGATCTCCAGCCCGGCAAGGAGGATGGGGGGAAGGCAGCCCATCCATAGCTCAGAACCGCCCAACAGGTCCCGCACCTCCAGGGGGGGAAGAGCCTGTGCCGCGCGCTGGCGGTTGGTCCTTCGCCAGTGGTAGAGGATCAGAACGTCCAGTGCGAGGCCGAGGAAGAGCGCTCCGATGACGAGAGCCAGATTGAGGTAGCTCGACATAGGACTCCCATCCGGCAAGGGCAAAGACCGCGCTGCAAGGACTAGGCCAGCGTGGCGAAGGTGACCCCCTCGCCCCCCTCCCCCTCCTCGCCGGGCCGGTGGGAGGCTACCAGGGGGTGGGTGCGGAGGAAATCGCGCACCGCCCGACGCAGCGCCCCGGTCCCTTTGCCGTGGACGATCTGGATCCACGGCAGGCCGGCCAGCGAGGCCGCGTCCAGGTGACGGTCCAGCCGCTCCAGCGCCTCCTCCACCGTGCGCCCGCGCAGGTCGAGCCGGGTCTCGGCGCGGGGGACCTCGTAGGTCAGCCGGGAGGGCTCGGCTTTCTCCTCGAGGTGGGGCTGCAGCACCAACTGGGCCAGTTCCACCCGAACCCGGGCAGGGCCCACCTGTACCTCGGCCTTTTCCCCTTCCACGGAGAGCACCTCTCCTTGGGTGCGCAACGGCTTCACCCAGACGGGGTCGCCGGGGCGAGGGCGGGCAGACGGGCGGGCACGGGGGCCCGCCCCAACGGCGCCCGCCTCGACGGTCTCCTCCAATCCCTCCAGGTCCGTCTCCACGGCGGCGACGGCCTCCAGCGACGCTCCGGCCGCCTGTAGTCGCCGTCGGAGGGCGCGGATCTCCTCCCTAAGCCGCTCCAATTCGTCGTCGGCCTGCTGGCGGGCTTCTTCCAGGATCGCCGTCCGCTCCTCCTCAATACGGGATAGCCGCTCCTGCAGATCCTCCGCCAGCCGCTCCGCCTCCAACCGAGCGGCGTGGGCCGCATCCCGCTCTCGGACCACCCGCAAGCGCAGCCGGTGGATGTCGGCCAGGAGGTCCTCCGTCCGACGATCCTCCCGAGAGACCAGCGATTTGGCCCGGCGGGCGATCTCCTCTTCCAGCCCCAGCCGTCGGGCGATGGCGAAGGCGTTGGACCGGCCCGGCAGGCCGATGGTGAGGTGATAGGTGGGGCGGAGGGTCTCGGGGTCGAATTCCACAGAAGCGTTCTTGACGCCGGGGGTCAGTTGGGCGTAGGCCTTCAGCTCCGGGTAATGGGTGGCGACGAAAGTGGTCGCCCCCCGCTGGCGGAAGGTCTCCAGGAGAGCGCGGGCCAGCGCCGAGCCCTCCGCCGGATCGGTCCCGGCCCCCAGTTCGTCCAGGAGGACTAATGAACGCTCGTCCGCTCGGTCGATGAAGGAGAGAATGTTAGTCATGTGGGAGGAAAAGGTGGAGAGGGATTGCTCGATGGACTGTTCGTCGCCGATGTCGGCGTAGACCGCCTCAAAGACGGGGAGGGCGGACCCGGGAGCGACGGGGATGTGCAACCCCGCCTGGACCATCAGCGCCAGCAGCCCCACCGTCTTCAGCGTCACCGTCTTGCCGCCGGTGTTGGGGCCGGTGATGACCAGGATGTGGGTCCCCTCGTCCAGCACCACGTCGATGGGAACGACGGTCTGGGGGTCGAGGAGGGGGTGACGGGCCTGGAGGAGGCGGATATGGGGACGGTTGCCGGATGCTGGATACCCGATGTCGGGTGCGGTGCCGTTGAGGACATCGGCGTACCGGGCTTTGGCGAAGGCCAGGTCCAGGTCGGCCAGCGCATCCACGGTGTGCTCGATCTCGGCCCCGCAGGCGGCGACCCGGGTGGAGAGGTCGGCCAGGATCCGCTGGACCTCCTGCTCCTCCTGGATCTGGAGCTCTCGCCAACTGTTGTTCAGGTCCACCACGCTCAGGGGCTCGATGAAGAGCGTCGCCCCGGAGGCGGACCGGTCGTGGACGATGCCCCGGATGCGGCCCTTGAAGTCGGCCTTGAGGGGGATGACGTAGCGTCCCCCCCGCAGGGTGATGATGGGCTCCTGGAGGAAGGGGCGATTCTTGGTGGAGGAGATGATCCGCTGCAACCGGTCTAGGAGCCGGTCGTGGGCGGTGCGGAGCTCCCGCCGCACCCGAGCCAATCGGGGCGAAGCCTCATCCCGCACCTCTCCCCGCTCGTCCAGGCAACGGTCGACCGCCTCGATCAGGTCCGGGCAGGGAGCGATGCGGCTGGCGATGTCGGCCAGGCGGGGGAACTGGTGCTTCAAGCGGGTCAGGGTCCGCTGAAGGGTCCGGGCCGCGGTGAGCGTCCCCCGCACGTCTAGGAGGTCGGTGGGGGGAAGGACCACGCCCCGTCGGGCCGCCTCGACCTGAGGACGCACGTCCCGCACGCCGCCCAGGGTGATCTGGGGACGGGCCTCCAGAAGCACGCGGGCCTCCGTGGTCGTCTCCAGTCGCTCCTGGACCTCCTGAGGAAGGGGGCTGGGGGGCAGGTTGCGGGCTCGCTCCGCCCCGGCGGAGAAGGAGGTGTGCGCAGCCAGCCGTTCCAGGACCTGGGGAAGTTCCAGCGTGCTCCAGTGCCTGGGGTCCATCAGGGCGACAAGTACGCCAGCAAAGGCGGGGGCACGGGGAACCAGAGGCGGTGGGCGGCGAGGTAGAGGGAGAAGAACTGGGCCATCAGGGGGCGGAGGGCGGCCCGCTCGTAGCCGTAGGCCGTGGCGGCCCGCAGGTAGGCCAGGCCGTGTCCCCACGTGCGGACGGTGGCGTATCCCATCGAAGTGAGCACCAGGCTCACCACGATGAAGGCGCAGAGGATCCCCGGCAGGAGCGCCAGCACGTTATCCAACAGGCCCAGCTTGGGCAGCCGGACGTCGGGGAACCCCCGGCGCAACAGCACCTCGAGAACGATTGTCACGATTAGGAACAAGACCCAGAACATCACCACCTGGGTGAACGTGGGGGTCTTGCCGCCGATGGCGGTGACGAAAAGGGCGGCGTAGGGGTAGAAGAGGCCGGCCACGACGGTGGCGAGGTAGAAGACGGCCAGGCTCATCAACTGTCGCAGCAGCCCCCGGATCACGGCCCAGAAGCACACGATGATGAACAGAAGGATCAGCAGGATGTCCAGCGCCGTCAAGTTCATCTCCGTTCCCCCCGCGGCGAGTCTTGGGATACGGGGATACTATACCACAATCGGGAGGGGGGGCAAGAGAGGTATGGTGGGTATGCCAGTAGGCCACATAATGCTCTGAGGGGATCTGTGACCCCCTGAGTTTGGCTGAAAATGGCGGCTTTCGGCTGGAGACGCGGGTCACAGACCCGCTTGGAGCCTTCAAGGTGAGGGTAATGGGGCAATAATCCGCCTGATTCGCGAGATTCGGACCATCCGTGGGATTCGCGATTCAGGCGATCGGCTGAGTCATAGCCAGGTCCCCGTAGGCCTTGACTCCCTTACCGCTCAGGCGGGTGATGAAGGTCCGGGGATCCAGGCAGGCCTCCGGGCCGTACACGCCCCCCTCCTCGGTCAGGAGCTCCCCGCGGGCGAGCATCAGCGTGCCGACGGAGAGGGAGAGACCGGTCGCCTCCCGCATCTGGCCAATGCCGCACGCCAGCCGATGTACCTCCTCGCCGGACACCTCGCCCCACACATCGATGCGGACAGCTCCCTCCGCCGGTTCCTCGGCGGGACCGATCCGCTCGATGAAGCTGACGACGCGGGCGACGCTGCGCCGGGCCCGCTCGCTGGCGAACAGCCCCCACCGGGCCGGGCGGATGAAGAGGCTGGCCCCCCGCCCGAAGCCCATAAAGAAGTTGACCTCCTCGACTCCGGGGATGAAACGGGGGATTGTCTCCGGCTCGCTGTGGCCCATGTTCCAGACCTTGATGGGGCCGAAGCGGGGAAACTCGACGGTCCGCTCCTCGCTGCAGGCCGGCACCATCACCCACTCTCCTCCCCGCCAGGCCACGACCTCACCGGAGATGATGTGGAGCATATGCCGTACGACCGCCTCGCCTCCCCCGGCGTTGAGGGGCTGGTAGATGCACACTTCCGCACGCCGCACCCGGTCCATCCCCTGGGTCAAATAACGGACTCCCACGTTAGAGAGGCCGGGGCTGGTGCCCAGGCCGGTGATGACGGTGATGCCCCTGCGGCGGGCCTCCTCGTCGAACTGGTCGATGACCGTCCTCGCCGCCTGCCACTCATCACAGATGCTGGCGTAGTGGACCCCCGCCTCGATGGCTGCCCGAACCATCTTCGCCTCGAACAGGTAGAAAGGGCCGAGGGCAGAGGCGGCCACGTCGTAGCCGCGCATCGCCTCTACCAGCTCGTCGTGGTTGTTGGCATCCACTTGCCGGACGTCTACCCCCGCCTCCTGGCCGGACAGTTTGGCGGCGATCTCGCGGGCGGCGGCGACGTTGCGGTCGGCGATGGTTACCCGCCGCACCCCCTCCGACATCGCCAGGTCCTCCACGGCCCGGCTCCCCATATCCCCCGCGCCGCCCAGGACGATGACTTTCATTTTTCCCTCCTTTCCTTCTTCTTGCGCCGTTCCCTCTGAGGGAGATTCTACAACGACAGAGGACGGAAGGCAAGCTCCATATTCTCCGCGTCCCCGCGTTCCCACATCCCCGCGCCCCCCTGTCTCTGCACCCTCTTGCCCTCCTTGCCCTCCCGGTGTAAGATTAGCCTGACCAAGGGAGGTGCCATGTTCGAGAACGACCATCCCACTCTGGCTGACCTTCAGCGGTACCACCGCGAGCTGGACGCGGCCAAAGGGTTCGATCCGGACATCTACTACAACGCCCTGCTCCTCCAGGAGGAGGTGGGGGAGCTGGCGGCGGTGCTGGGCCAGGCGTGGCGGGTCGAGCGGCGGGAGGGGATCGGCCGGGAGGCGGCGTTGGTCCGCAAGCGGGAGGCCCTGGCCGAGGAGCTGGCCGACTGCCTGGCCTATCTGGTCAAGCTGGCCAACTACGCTGGCGTCGACCTGGAGGCGGCCTACCTGCGTAAGATGCGACGGAACGCAAGGCGAGAGTGGAACTTCGACGGGCTAGGGAGGGCACGGTGATGAGAGAGCATATCCTCGCCATCGACGTCGGCACCCAGTCGGTCCGCGCCCTCCTCTTCGACCCGCGCGGCAACCTGGTGCACAAGGTGCGGGTCCCCATCGAGCCCTACGTCTCCAAGCAGCCCGGCTGGGCGGAGCAGGCCCCCGACTACTTCTGGGAAAACCTCTGCACCGCCTGTCAGCGGCTGTGGCAGGAGACGACCGTCCCCAAAGAGGCGATAGCCGGGGTGGCGCTCACGACGCAGCGGGCGACGATGGTCAACGTGGACAAAGAGGGGAAGCCGCTCCGCCCCGCCATCGTCTGGCTCGACCAGCGCCGCACCGAGGGGCTGAAGCCGATCGGGGGTCTGTGGGGGTTGGCCTTTCGGCTGGCCGGGATGAGCGACACGGCGGCCTACCTGCAGGCGGAGGCGGAGGTGAACTGGATCCAGGCCCACCAACCGGAGGTGTGGGCACGCACTCACAAGTACCTCTTCCTCTCCGGCTACCTCACCTACCGGCTGGTGGGCCGGTTCGTGGACTCGGTGGGCTGCCAGGTGGGGTACGTCCCCTTCGACTACAAGCGGCTCACCTGGTCCAAGAAGTGGGATTGGAAGTGGCAGGCAGCGCCGATGGACCCCGCGGTGCTGCCGGACCTGGTCCCACCGGCCCAACCCCTAGGGCAGATCACTCCCCAGGCGGCCGAGGCAATGGGTATCCCGGCTGGCCTGCCCCTCATCGCCGCCGCCGCCGACAAGGCGTGCGAGGTGATCGGCGCGGGGTGTCTGGATCCGCAGGTTGCCTGCCTCTCCTACGGCACCACCGCGACGGTCAACACCACCAGCCGCCGGTACGTCGAGGTCATCCCCCTCATCCCCCCGTACCCCAGCGCCGTCCCTGGGGCCTACAACCTGGAGATCCAGATCTACCGCGGCTATTGGATGGTCGCCTGGTTCCGGCGGGAGTTCGGCCTGCGGGAGGAGCGGTTGGCCCGGGAGCGGGGCTGCGCGCCGGAGGAGCTGTTCGACGAACTGGTGGAGGCGGTGCCCCCCGGCTCGATGGGGTTGACGCTCCAGCCCTACTGGTCACCCGGTCTCAGGAGCCCCGGCCCGGAGGCGAAGGGGGCCATCATCGGCTTCGGCGACGTGCACACCCGCGCCCACATCTACCGAGCCATCCTGGAGGGGCTGGCCTACGCGCTACGGGAGGGGCTGGAGCGGACGCAGAGACGACTGGGGGTTAAGACCACCGAGGTGCGGGTCTCTGGCGGCGGGTCCCAATCGGACGCGGCGATGCAGATCACTGCCGACATCTTCAACTTGCCCGCCAGCCGTCCCCACGTCTACGAGACCTCCGGCCTGGGGGCGGCGATGGACGCTGCGGTGGGGCTAGGGCTGCACCCGGATTTCGAGACGGCGGTGGCGGAGATGACGCGGGTCAGCCGGACGTTCGCACCCCGCCCCGAGGTTCGGGACGTCTACGAAGAGCTGTACCGGCGTGTCTACAAGCGGATGTATCGGCGGCTTCGGCCCCTCTATGAGGAGATCCGCCGCATCACCGGCTACCCGCCCCCTTCGGTCTGATCCTCACCGCGGGCTGGGTGGGAGCGTCAAGCGCGACCACCTCCCCGTGGCCTGAGCGGAGGGGCCGAGCAAAGCGAGGAACCGCAGTCGAAGGCCGCCGCTAACCCACCCGCGCCCGCAGGTAGGGCTTGGGCCACTCCACCTCATAGCCCAGTGCCCGGGCGGCATCCAGGACCCAGTAGGGGCGCCGCAGGAGTTCCCGCCCCAGCACCACCAGGTCCGCCCGGCCCTCGGCCAGGATGGCCTCTGCCTGCTCCGGTTCGGTGATCAGCCCCACCGCGGCGGTGGCGACCCGCGCCTCCCGCCGCACCTGCTCGGCGAGGGGAACCTGACCGCTGCCGTAAGGATCTGGGAGGGCGCCGGGCAGGATCCCACCCGAGGAGCAGTCCACCAGGTCCACACCTCGCCCCGCCAGCACCCGCGCCACCTCCACTGTGTCCTCCACCGTCAGCCCGCCCTCGACCCAATCGGTGGCGGAGACCCGCACGAAGAGGGGGCGGTCGTCGGGCCAGGCGGCCCGTACCCCCTCCACCACCTCCACCAGCAGCCGCATCCGGTTATCCAGGGAGCCACCGTATCCATCGGCGCGATGGTTGGTCAGGGGGGAGAGGAACTCATGGAGAAGGTAGCCGTGGGCGGCGTGGACCTCCACCACGTCGAAGCCGGCCGTCAGCGCCCGTCCCGCTGCCTGGCGAAAGGCCTCCACGACGGCGGCGATCTCACCCCGCCCCATCTCCCGGGGCGTGGCCCAGCCCTCGTCGAAGGGGATGGGGCTGGGGCCGATGGGGGCCGTCGGGCCGTGACCCTTCCGCCGGCTCCAGCCCTTCCGCCCGGCATGGGCCAGTTGGACCCCTACGGCCGCCCCTTGCTCCTGGAGAAAACCGATCAGCCGCTTCATCGGCTCCACCTGTTCGTCATCCCACAGCCCCAGGTCGCGCCGGCTGATCCGTCCCCGCGCCTCGACCGCGGTGGCCTCCAGCATCACCAGTCCCACCCCGCCTACCGCCCGTGCCCCGTAGTGGACCAGGTGCCAGTCGATGGGATGGCCGTCCTCCCCGGCCACGTACTGGCACATTGGCGACATCATCACCCGATTGCGCAGGGTCACCCCCCGCAGGATCAGCGGGGAAAACAGATGGATCATTCCACCTTCACCTCCTCCCAGAGCGCGTCCATCTCCTCAATGGTCATCCGCTCCAGCTCCAGTCCGCGTCGACGGGCCAGCTCCTCCAGGGCGCCGAACCGACGGGCGAACCGCTCGTTGGCCTGCCGCAGCGCCCCCTCCGGGTCCACTCCCAGGTGGCGGGCCCAGTTGGCCACCGCAAAGAGCAGGTCCCCCAGCTCCGCCTCCACCTCCTCGAGCGTGGCCGCCGTCTCCAGTTCGGCGATCTCCTCTAGCACCTTCTCCGCCACCCCGGCCGGTCCGGGCCAGTCGAAGCCCACCCGGGCCACCCGCTCCCCGTAGATGTGGGCCTGCAGGAGCGCCGGAAGGGCCTTCGGGACCCCGTCCAGCAACGAGCTGTTCTCTCCCTTCTCCTCGCCCTTGAGATGTTCCCATTGCAACAACAGCTCCCGCTCCCCCTCCACCACCCGGTCCCCCCAGACGTGGGGGTGTCGGCGCTTCAGCTTGGCGTCGATCCCGGCGATCACGTCCGCCATCCGAAAGTCCCCTCCCTCGGTGGCGATCTGGGTCTGGAGGACGATCTGGAGCAGCAGGTCGCCCAGCTCCTCCCGCAATCCGGCGATGTCCCCCGCGTCGATGGCCGCCACCGTCTCGTAGGCCTCCTCCAGGAGCCCGCCCCGCAGGCTCTCGTGGGTCTGCTCCCGGTCCCAGGGGCAGCCGTCGGGGCCGCGGAGGTGGGCCACCGTCTCCTGGAGCCCCTCGAAACTGCTCACCGACGGGAGCGGGGGGATGTAAAGGGTGGTGAGATGGTCCACCTCCCGGCGGTCCAGCTCGTAGAGGGGCAGGTGAACCACCCGCTCGGTGGCGGTGCCGGCACCGTGGACCAGGGCGACGGGGTAGTCGTCGGGGTACTGGTTCATCAGGGTGAGCTTCAGGTCGCTCGCCAGGCGGCGGCTGTAGACCTGACCAATGAGGGCAGGGAGATCGGGGTTGATGGGGGGATGGTGATAGGCCGCCAGCTCGATCCCATCGTTGACTTGTAGCCCCTCCAATGCGTCCAGCCCCAGGGCGGTGAGGGTGGGCTCGACGAAGCTGAGCCCCTGGACGATGCGGACCGGGAGCCCTGCCTCCCGCGCGCCCGCCAGCACCTGCTGGACGGTGGATTCGCCCACCAGCGGGTGGCCCGGAACGGCGTAGATCACTCCGTCGGACCGCCGCCCCAGCCGCAGGACCTCGGCGGCGATGGCCCGGTAGACGGCGGCGAAGTCCTCGGCCGTCTCGTACAGTTCGTCGAAGGCGTGAAGGATGAGGTGGGAGGGCAGCCCATTGACGGTGGGGTGGCGGGCGGTGCGCAGCCACACCTCCTCCGCTGCCGAGAGCAGTTCCCACGCCTCCCGCGTCAGGTGGCGGGGCTCGCCCGGCCCCAGCCCGACGATGGTGATGCTCATCTCCTCCTCCAAGACGGGGAAAGCGAACCACGGAGACACGGAGCGCACAGAGTTTCCTCTGTGCCTCCCCGTGTCCCCGTGTCCCCGCGTCTCCGCGCCCCTGCCTACCGGCGTCGCCGCCGCACCAGCCAGCGGATCAGGAAGACCAGGCCGACGATGGGGAGGGCGATGATGAGGAGCGTGGGCAGGATGACGATGACCAGGTAGATGACCGCCTTGACGCTGAACTCTAGCACGTCCAGCAGCGTTTCCACGGCGTTGCGGATCGTACCGGGCAGGTTCCAGCCGCCGACCTCCAGGGGCTGGGCCAGGGCATCGGGGATCAGGTCGACGGTGATCGTCGCCAGCGCCGCCTGGTTCTCCAGATACTGCATCCGCCCGGTCACCTGCTCGATCTCCTGCTGGGTGTAGCTCAATTGCTCGTAGACGGCCAGGACCGCCTCGGTGTCCTCCGCCCGGTCCAGGAATTCCAGCAGTTGCTCCTCCTTGGCCCGCAGGTGCCGGAGGCGGGATTCCAGGTCCACGTATTCCTCGGTCACGTCCTGCCCGGAGAGCGATTCCCGACGGACGGTGGTGGCCATATCCTTCAGCCGCTGGAGTGCTGTGTCGAAGGACTCGGCAGGAACGCGGAGGGTCACACTGCCCTGGAGCCCCTCCTGGTACTGATAGGTGTTAAGGGAGACCACGTACCCGCCCAGCTCCTCGGCCAGGTCCTGGATCTGCTCGATGGCCTGTTCGGTGTCGGGGACGATCAGGTCCAGGTCGGCGGTGTGGATCACCAGCCGCTCCGTGGTGGTAGCTGAGGCGACCGCCGCCATATCGGCCCCAGCGCTAGACAGGGAGACCATCCTGGCTTCCTCCTCGGCGGGAGGAAGCTCTACCGCGACCGTTGCGACAGGCATCAGGGCCTCGGGGGCGAAGGCCGCTTGACGGCCAGGGGCGCACCCGCCTACCGTCAGGGCGAGCATCCCCACCAGAATACCGATCCACAGATTCCGTTTCATCGTTCTCTTCTCCTTGGTTCAGAGGTCTCGCCCTCAAGACGTCCTGGGGGGCTCCGGTGTTCCCATCTCAGCGGCCTGACTCCAACCGCCGGATCAGCCGACGGGGCATGTTGCGGGCGCGCATTCGCTCCTGGGTGATCTCGATGGGATAGGAGACGCGGCGCGGCTCCCAGGTCCCGGCATCGGTATCCAGGATGGCGTAGCTGGCCCGCGGGTCGCCGTCCCGAGGTTGCCCGACACTGCCGGGGTTCAGGATCATTCGGTAGGCTCCCAGGGGGATGGGATCGGTATAAGAGGGTATGAGGGTGTGGCAGCGGTCACGGACCTCATCCAGGGCAAAGATGATAGGGATATGGGTGTGGCCGATGATGCAGAAACGGGTAGAGAAATAGCGGAAATTGACGGCGGCCAGCCCCGCGTCCAGCAGGTATTCCCAGATGGGCTCCCGCGGGCTGCCGTGAACCAGGGTGAAGTCCCCCTGTCCAACACGGGTGGGGAGGGCCTCCAGGTACTCGTGGGTGGCGGGGTTCAGCTCCTGCTGCGTCCAGGCGCTGGCCATCCGGGCGTCGATGTTGAAGTTCTCCAAGTTCAGCCGGCCCAACGCGGCCCAGTCGTGATTCCCCGCCAGGCAGATGTGATCGAAGTCCTGGATCCGCTCCACGCACTCGTTGGGATCCGGGCCGTAGCCCACCATATCACCCAGGCACCATATCTTGTCGAAGGACCCGGCGTCTTTCAGAACGGCCTCTAGCGCGGGCCGGTTGGCGTGAATATCGGAGATGATCAAGTAGCGCACAGGACTCACTCCAGTAGATGACTTAGCGGTCGCATTATACCCCGTTTTGCCGTTTATGCGAGTTCGGGCAGTCTTCCTCTTGAGTGTTGGTACTGCTTACCCGGTCCGCCGGGCGCTGAACCGCCCGGCTCAGTCAGCAAAGCCCCCTTCGGGGGCTGTCTTTCAGCCCGCAGGGCCTGGTTTGTGAGCCCGGACGTTCACGTCCGGGCGGGCTTGCGCACAACAACACTTCACCGGGAGACTATCCTAGTTCGCCAGCGGCTGGGATTCCGAGGGGAGGCGGATTGTTGTCCTGCCGGGAGTTTCGGTGTAAACTCGACTGCCTTGCGATTCGATATGAGCCACAGGTGACCGACAACACCGAAGGTGAAACTGTGTGAACCTGCATCCTTGGAGGTGGGCGATGTTCGAAGCGATGCTGACCGAGGCACAGCGCGCACTGCGCGACGAGGTTCGGGACTTTGTTCGATCCGTGCCGCGCCAGTTGATCCTGGATATGGACGCCGACCGGGTGCGGTACCCCAGCGACTTCGTCCGCGAGGCGGGCCGGCGGAACCTCCTCGGACTACGATTCTCGCCCGAGGTCGGTGGGCGGGGGCTGCGGTGGGAGGAGGAGATCGTCGCTATCGAGGAGGTGGGGGTGCTGGGGACGGCGCTGGCCTGCGCCTATGTGATGCCCAGCATCGTCGGGGAGGCGCTGGCGGCCTTTGGCACCGCCGAGCAGAAGGAGCGATGGCTGGTGCCGCTGTTGAGGGGGGAGAGGATCGCTGCCGAGGCCCTCACCGAGCCCCGGGGTGGCTCCGACTTCTTCGGCACCACCACCGAGGCCCGGCGGGAGGGGGACCACTACGTGCTGCGGGGGCAGAAGCGGTTCATCGTCGGTGCGGCGGAGGCGGATTTCTTCCTGGTCTATGCCCGCACCAACCCCGATCCCGAGGCCTCTCCCCACCAGTCGATCAGCGCCTTCATCGTGGAGCGGGGGCCGGGGGTGGAGGCGGAGTATCTCTACGGCCTCCTGGGGACCCGGGGGGGCGGAACAGGACGGCTGGTCTTCCGGGATGCCCGGGTGCCGGCGGAGAATCTGATCGGCGTCGAGAACGGGGCGGCGGAGATCTTCTACCGGATGATGATCCCAGAGCGGATGACCAGCGCGGCCGGGGCGGTGGGTATGGGGAGGGCGGCGCTGGAGGTGGCGGCCCGCTACTCCGACCGACGCAAGGCCTTCGGGCAGAAGATCCGTCGCTTCGAGGCGGTCAGCTTCAAGGTAGCGGATTCCATCACCCTGCTAGACGCTGCCCGCGGGCTGATCTACGGGGCGGCCCGAAGTGTGGACGCGGGGGACGCCCCCTGGCGCTCCCGGCGGCTGGTCTCCGAGGCCAAGAAGTTCGCCACCGAGGCAGCCTGGCAGGTGGTCAACCACGCGATGCAGATCCTGGGCGGCATCGGTTACACCAACGTCTACCCCATCGAGCGGCTGCTGCGGGACACACGGCTGATCATGATCTGGACCGGCACCAACGAGGTGATGGACCTCATCATCCAGCATGAGTACTACAGAGAAGTCCTCCCACCCCGCCCCGACGTGCGGGATCCGGAGGGCGACGCGCCGGAGGCGGAGCGGGAGGAGGAGAAGGTGTATGAGTAGGGGCGCGGCATGCCGCGCCCCTACAACGTGAACTCCCAGGCACACCAGTAGTCGTCTGGGTGGGGGTCGGGCGGGCAGGCCAGGCAACGGGTGCGGATGCGGGGGTCGATGGTGCGGGCGAAATGGGCATACTCCACCAGCCCCACCGGCTTGCAGGGAAAGTCCGGCAGCCCCTTCCGCTTCCGCGCCGCCTGGACCCGGCAGTCGTTCATCCGAAAGACCAGCGTCCGCTCGTCCACCCGGACCGTCTCCTGGACGTTGAGGTAGGCATATAGCCGGTACCCCAGGGCTTTCTCCAGCGCGTCCAGACCGCCGCCGGGTTCGATCCCGTGCCGCTTCATAATGCGTTGGGCCTCTACGACGGTGAACCGCTCCCAGGCTCGGGCGTCCAACTGGATGGCGGTCTCCATCCCGAACCGCTCCTCGGCCGCCAGGAACCACAGCCCGTCGTGGGCCAGCCAGTTCTTGGCCGCGTCCTCCAGCATGCCGATCAGTTGCTCTTTGGGGAGCGCCAGCAGGCGCTGACGAAGGGTGGTGTGATAAGTGGTCTCAGGCATTGCTCTTCCCCCAGGGAGATGTTTCAGGTTTCGCGTTACAGGTTGTAGTCGGCCGGTCCGACCCGTGATCTGGCGCGGCGCGGTCTGCCCTCCCCGTCATCCCAGTCTTTCCAGCCGCTCCTGCAGTTGCTGGCGGGTGGCCTCCAGGTCGGCCAGCTTATCCCGCTCCCGCCGGACGACGGGGGGTGGGGCCTTCTGAGCGAACTCCCCGGCCAGAAGGTCCCTGCTGCGGGCGATGCGGGCCTCCACCTCGACCAGTCCCTTTGCAAGCCGCGCCCGCTCAGCCTCCAGGTCGACCAGTCCGGCCAGGGGCAGGTAGCCCACCACCTCGCCCACGACCGCCGTGGCGGCCTGGGCGGGGGGGGCGAGGGTGGGCCGGATGACCAACTCCTCGGAGTCCAGTTTGGCCAGGGCGCACAGGACAGGGCGCTGTCTCTCCAAGAACGGAGTGGCCTCACCCGCCGCGATGAGCGCCGGGATCCGCTTGCCGGGGGTCACCTCGTACTCCGCCCGCAGGTTGCGGATGGACCGGATGAGGGCCATCATCAGCCCCATCCGTTCCTCGGCCCCCTCGTCCATCCAGGCGGGGTCTGCTTCCGGCCAGCGGGCCAAGATCAGCGCCTCCCCCTCCCTCACCGCCTCGGGCAGCACCTGCCAGATCGCCTCGGTCACGAAGGGCATGAAGGGGTGCAACAGCCGCAGCGAGGTCTCCAGCACGTGAAGCAGGACGGCCCGTGGGACTGTCTTATCGGCGGTCTCATCGTAGAGGCGCACTTTGCTGGCCTCGATGTACCAATCGCAGTACTCCCCCCACAGGAAATCGTGGATCTGGCGCCCGGCCTCTCCGTACTGGTGGCTCTCGAAGAGGTGGGTCACGCGCTGGATCAGGCGGTTCAGGCGGGAGAGGATCCAGCGATCGGGGAGTTCTAGGTCCGGCGTTCGGGGTTCGAGGGTCGAAATCTGGGCTTCGGAGTCTTGACAGTTGGCCAGGATGAACCGTGTTGCCTGCCAGACCTTGTTGCCGAAGTTGCGCGCCCCCTCCAGACGACGGGGGTCGAGGTTCATGTCCAGGCCCGGGGTGGAACTGGTCAGCAGGGTATAGCGGAGAGCGTCGCAGCCGTACTTCTCGATGATATTCAGGGGGTCATACTCCTCGATGTTTTCCATCGACTTGCTGATCTTCTTGCCCTCCTCGTTGCGGACCAGCCCGTGCAGGTAGACGGTGGCGTAGGGGGGGTGGCCGGTCATCTCGATGCCCAGCATCATCTCCCGCGCCACCCAGAAGAAGAGGATGTCGTAGCCGGTCTCTCGCGTGTCGGTTGGGTAGTACCGACGGAAGTCGGGTGCGTCGGTGTCCGGCCAGCCGAGGGTGGAGAAGGGCCACAGCCCGGAGGAGAACCAGGTGTCCAGCACGTCCTCATCTTGGTGGATGTTACCGCTCCCGCAGTGGGCGCAGACGGTGGGGTCCTCCAGTTCGCAGGTCTGCCCGCCGCAGTCGTCGCAGTACCAGACGGGGATGCGGTGGCCCCACCAGAGCTGCCGGGAGATACACCAGGGCCGGATATTCTCCATCCAGTGGAAGAAGCGGCGTTCCTCCCGCCCCGGGATGATGGTCGTAGCGCCGCTGCGGACTGCCTCCATCGCTGCCTCGGCCAGGGGTTTCACGTCCACGAACCACTGGGTGGAGATGCGCGGCTCGATGTCGGTGTGGCACCGCTCGCAGGTGCCCACGGCGTGGGCATAGGGCTCGATCTTGACGAGCAGTCCTTCTTTCTCAAAGTCGGCCACGATGTGGCGACGGCACTCGAAGCGGTCCTGCCCGGCGTAGGGGCCGGCGTTCTCGTTCATCCGCGCCGTGTCGGTCATCACATCCACTGCCTCCAGGCCGTGGCGGATGCCGATCTCGTTGTCGGTGGGGTCGTGGGCGGGGGTGACCTTCACTGCGCCGGTGCCGAACTGAGGGTCCACCGCCTCATCGGCGATGATGGGGATGCGCCGGCCGATGGCAGGCAGGACGGCGGTCCTGCCGATCAGGTGGCGCCAGCGGTCGTCGTCGGGGTGGACGGCGACACCGGTATCTCCGAGGATGGTCTCCGGGCGGGTGGTGGCCATAGAGACGAACTCTGTCGCTCCCTCGGCCCACTGGCCGCTGCCCCACTCCGCCTGGGGGCCGGCCCAGTCGTCGTTGAGGACGGGGTAGCGGATGTGCCATAGGTGACCGGCCCGTTCCTCGGGGATCACTTCTAGATCGGAGATGGCGCTGGTGCAGCGGGGGCACCAGTTCACCAGGTAGGTGCCCCGGTAGATGAGGCCCTTCTTGTAGAGATGGACGAAGGCAGTGCGGACGGCGTGGGAAAGCCCGGGGTCCAGCGTGAACCGCTCCCGGGTCCAATCGCAGGAGACGCCGAGCCGGCGGTGCTGCTCGGTGATGCGGGCGTGGTAGATTTCCTTCCATTCCCACACTCGCTTGATGAACTCCTCCCGGCCCAGGTCGTGACGGGTGAGCCCTTCCTTTGCCAGCTCCCGCTCCACCACGTTCTGGGTGGCGATGCCGGCGTGGTCGCTGCCGGGGAGGAAGAGGGTCTCGAAGCCGCGCATACGGTGGTAGCGGGTCATCAGGTCCTCGACGGCGGCGGTCATCGCGTGGCCCAGATGGAGCGCGCCGGTGACGTTGGGGGGCGGCATGGTGATGCAGAAACGAGGGCCGTCGACGTCGGCCCGCCCTTTCTCCACCTGGGTCTCGGGACGGAAGTATCCCCGCTCCTCCCACCATTGATAAAGGCGCTCCTCGATCTCCCTGGGGTTGTAGATTCTTGCCAGAGGCTTGGTCATCATCCCTCCTTGAACTTCGAACCTTTAAGGCTTCTCGGCGACGGCGATGATGCGGCGGGCGTGGGGGTCGAAGGGTTCCTCCACCCAGCCCCCGTGGACCGCCAGCCAGCGCAGGCCGGCGGCCTCGATGAGATGCCTGAGCTCTGTGGCGGTGTAGAGGCGGACGTCGAACTCCATCGTCTGCCACTGGCCGCCCTCCAGCCAGCGCCAGGTCTCCCCCGCCCGTCCCGCCACAGGGTCAAACCACGGATCGACCAGCACGACCAGATCGCCGGCCTCGAACCAGTGCCGTTCCAGGTCCTGCCGGGCCCGCCAGTCTCGATTCACCACGTCGATCAGGAAGCGGCCGCCGGGCTTGAGGGCTCGCGCCACCCCCTCCAGCACCTTACGGTTCTCCGCCTCGTCGGAGAAGTAGCCGAAGGAGGAGAAGATGTTGATCACCGCGTCGAAGGCCTTGGTCCAGGGGATATGGCGCATATCGCCCCGGTGCCAGGTCGCCTGGGCGCCGGTCTTGCTGGCGGCGGCGCGGGCCTGCCCCAGCAGGGTCTCGCTGAGGTCGAGGCCGGTGACCGCAAAGCCTCGCCGGGCCAGAGGGATGGCGATGCGGCCATAGCCGCAGGCCAGGTCGAGGATGGACGCCCCGGGCTCGAGCCTCAGGTAGGCGATGATGCCGTCCACCTGCTGCTGGGTGGCCTCCGGCGAGGTCAGCGGCCCGAAGAGCCGCAGGTAACGGTCGTCGAAAAGGGTTTCCCACCAGGCCATCGCGCACCTCCTATGCAAACGCCCCTTCCGTCCAGGGACGGAAGGGGCTGGTTCCGCGGTACCACCCTGGTTCGCCGGCCAGGCCGGCGCCCTCGCCAGCCCTCGCCCGCTCTCAGGCGGCCAAGGACTTCCGCTGTAACGGGCGGACCCGGGGGGGCTTTTCCGGGGGGGTAGCCCCGGTTCGGCCCCTCGACTCCCAGGCGACCTTCGGTCGGTGGCGCTGCGGGGGACTTGCAGCCGGTGGTCCCCCCTCTCTGCCCGGCCCCCGGGGGCCGGTTCGCCAGGGCCGCGCCGACCTACTCCTCCTGTTCACCGTCGTTGACGCAAACAGGCTGCTCGGTTGGATTGTTGCTGAAATTGTACCATCTTTAGGCGGCGTTGTCAATCCCTAAACCGCGCCGCTGCGCGGCTGGGGGGCGAAGCCCCCCCGACCCCCCTTTCAGAATCCAAAAACCAGAAACTCAGGAATCAAAACCGGAGACGGGGGAGACGCACCGAAACCCGAAATTGCCGTACGAGTTGCCCGGGCAGCCCCTGTCGCGCACCGCGCAGCGGGCGCGCTCCCGACCGTTGTACCACGAGCCGCCACGCACAACGCGCGACCAACTGTCAGGCTTCCAGAGTGACGCCGCCCACTCCCACACGTTCCCCGCCAGGTCCATCAGCCCGAAGAGTCGGCCGGCCCCAACGGGTACATCCCCACCAGCGAGGTCCAGGGCGAGCGAAGTGATAGGGTCCATCCGATCCCTCCAGGCACTATCTTTTGGAGAACGGCCAAGTGTCCTTGTTGTAATCCGGTATATTGCAACCAGCA
>DQUX01000340.1 GCA_015662065.1 Anaerolineales bacterium
AGGGAGCATGATGAAACCACAGACGCACAGGGAACATGGAAACTGAGAGGAACTCGAAGAGCCCTGTATCCCCTGTGTCCCTGCGGTAGAACAAAAAGCACCGAGGAAGGCGCTCGATCTCGTTGCCGTCGGTGAGGTACCGGTGGACCTTATCTCCGAACGGGCGGCCCCCTCCCTGGAGCAGGCGGACCGGTTCCGCCGTTTCCCCGGTGGGCAGGTGATGAACACCGCCTGGAACGTGAGCCTGCTGGGCGGGAGAGCCGCCGTAGTCGGATGTGTGGGCGCCGACGGGTTTGGACGTTTCCTGCGGGAACAACTGGAGCAGATCGGAGTGGCGACCCAATGCCTGTACGAGGTTGACGGGGTACCGACCACTCTGTCCGTCGTCGTCCGTCACGCAGGCACGCCCGACTTCCTGATCCACCGCGGCGCAGATGCGCTCCTCTCCAGCGACCAGATGCCGATCCGGGCCATCGGGCAGACCCGCGCTCTCCACGTCTCCGCTTCCGGCCTCTCCCGAGAGCCCGCTCGGTCGGCAATCCTCTATGCCCTGCGGATCGCACGCGAAGCCGGACGCCCCATCTCCCTCGACCCCAACTACCACCCCGCGATCTGGGACGAAACGACGCCCGCCACGGAAGTGCTCCACCAAGCCTGCCGGTACGTGGACCTCGTCAAACCCTCGCTGGACAATTGCCGCCGGATCTTCGGCCCCCGGGTCGATCCGGAGGGGTGTGTCTCCCGTTTTCTGGGCTGGGGAGCGTGGTGTTGACGATGGGTGGGGAGGGAGCACTACTGGCCCTACCCGATGGAGAGCGGCTCCGGATCCCCCCTCACAATGTAGCGGTCGCCGATGCGACCGGCGCGGGGGACGCCTTTTGGGCCGGCCTGATCGTAGGCCTGCTGGACGGGCTCTCGCCTCACCATGCAGCGGAGGTCGGCCGTCTCATCGCAGAGCGAAAACTGACCGTCGTCGGTCCAATGCGCGAGCCGATGGACCGCCGTCGGATCTACCAAGCTCTGTGGGGGGAGCCACCGTGCACATCGCCTTCCTGAACCCTCAGGGGAACTTCGACCCGGCCGACAAGTACTGGAGCCAACACCCTGACTTCGGCGGACAACTGGTCTACGTCAAGCAGGTCGCCCTGGCGATGGGCCGGATGGGCCACCGGGTGGACATCCTGACCCGTCGTATCATCGACCCGGACTGGCCCGAATTCGCCGCACCCTTCGACGCCTACCCCGGCACCCCTAACGTGCGCATCGTCCGCCTGCCGGCCGGACCGGATCGGTTCCTGCGTAAAGAGGACCTCTGGCCCCACCGGCGCGGGATTGGGTCCCCCGTATCTTGGCTTTCTACCGGCGCGAAGGGAGCCTGCCGGACGTGTTCACCGGTCACTACGGGGACGGGGGGATCTGCGGCGCGCTCATCGAGGCCGAGACCGGCGTCCCCTTTACCTTCACCAGCCACTCCCTGGGCGCGCAGAAGATGGACAAGATCGGCCTCACACGAGAGAACCTGGCAGAGATGGACGCTCGGTACCGTTTCGGACGGCGGATCGTAGCGGTAGTCTCCCTCTTGAGTGTTGGTACTGCTTGCCCATCCCGCCGGGCGCTGAACCGCCCGGCTCAGTCGGCAAAGCCCCCTTCGGGGGCCGGC
>DQUX01000042.1 GCA_015662065.1 Anaerolineales bacterium
AGGAAGGGGAGATATCGGATGTCGGTGTTGGGTTACGGTACTTCGATGAACAGGAACACCGGATCCACCCGGTCGTTCACCTGGGAGATCTCCACGTCCTCGTGGATGAGGCCGGCCCAGCAGTACTGGGGGTTGCGGGCCCCCTCCACGTCCACGAAGCGGACCCCGCCGGTCACCACCGCCCGCGTATCGGGTGGCAGGTAGAGGTGACCCTCCTCGTCCTCCACCAGCACGCTCTCATCCCCCACCGCCCACCGCCAGGGGTAGTTGACGAGGGCGTTCTCGCAGTGGATGCCGACCCGGAAGACGCCGGATTGGATCGTCTCTCCCAGCGTGGCGTAGTTCTGGTCGCTATCGTAGACCGTCCCCGGCGGCGGGCCGCTGGTGCGGATGGGCGTGGTGCCGTCGTTCTCCACCGTCAGGGTGAAGGTGAGGGTCTCGCCCAGGGGGACGCTGGTGGAGGACCACTCCACCTCGCCGAGGTAGATGTAGGCCTTGGGGACGCCACCGTTCTCCAGGGTGAGGGTGGCGGTGGCGACAATGTGCTGACCTACGGCGTCCTGCGCCTCCGCGTACACGATGTAGGTGCCGTCCGGCGGGGGCTCTGCCCCCAGGTCCACTCCCGCGTCGTAGTCGAAGGAGTACAGGCCGGGTTCGCCTTCCACGGCAGTGGTGCGCTCGTCCGGCTCCACGTGGTAGCGGGTCCCGTCCTCCCCCAGCAGGTAGACGGTGAGGGAGGTGTCTTCCTTGGTCAGGAAGACGTTCAGCCGCGCCCGGTCGCTGATGCCGTCCCGGTTGGGGGTGAAGACCGGTGGGGAGACGGTGAAGTTGAGCAGTTCCGGCAGCGCTGTGTCGGCCTCCTCGATGGTGAGGGTCCCCGTCGCCCGTTCGGTGTGGCCGGTCTCATCCGTGGCCTCCACCACCCAGGTGTATACGCCGTCCTGCAGCATCCTCCGGGTGACGGCGAAATCCTCGAAGGTCTCCCCTGGCAGGGTGTAGCCGTCCACCACACCGGAGAAGTAGACGGCGTAGGGCTCCTCGGCGGAGGGGGCGCGGGGTTCGTGATCCCGGAAGACGTACCGATTTCCCTCCGGGTCCAGGAAGTAGATGGAGAGCTCCGCCGACCGAGAGAGGCGGTACTGGATGCGGAGGACGTCGTCCTGGCCATCGGCGTTGGGGGTGATCCGGTCCTTGGAGAAAGTGACGTCGAGAAGAAGCGGCTTATCCCCGCAACCGGTCAGCAGAAGTAACACGGTCCCCACCATCCCCAGAAGCACAACCCGTAAACGCAACCTGTTGTTGGTCATTGGTCATTTGTCATTTTCATTCGTCACCATCTTTGTCACTCAGCGCCGCCACTCCCGGCAGGCTTTTCCCCTCCAGGAACTCCAGACTGGCCCCGCCGCCGGTGGAGATGTGGGTGAAGCGGTCGGCGAGGCCGCTCTGGCGGACCGCGGCGGCCGAATCGCCGCCGCCGACGATGGTGGTGGCGTCTAGCCGGGCCAGGGCCTTTGCTAAGGCGAAGGTGCCCTTGGCAAACTGGGGCGCCTCGAACACCCCCAACGGCCCATTCCAGAGGACGGTGCGGGCTCCCCCCAGGGCGGATTCGAAGGTGGTGATCGTCTTCGGCCCCACGTCCAGCACCCGCCAGCCGGGGGGGACCTGGTCCGGGGCGACCACCCGCGATTCCACCGGCTCCCCCTCGGGGAAAGCGTCGGCGATGACGACGTCCACCGGCAGCACCAGCCGGCTCTGGCCTTCCTTCAGAAGCTGTCGGGCTGTCTCCACTGCCTCCTCCTCGACGAGGGAATCGCCCATCTCGAACCCCATCGCCTGGAAGAAGGTGTTGGCCATCCCCCCGCCGATGAGGAGCCGGTCGCACCGCTCCAGCAGCCGCTCGATGACGCCGATCTTATCGGAGATCTTGGCCCCGCCCAGGACGGCGATGAAGGGGCGCTCCGGGTTCTCCACCGCCCGGCTCAGGAACTCCAGCTCCCGTTCCATCAGGAACCCGGCCACTGCCTCGCCCCCCTTCTCCCGCATCGCGTGGGCCACCCCCTCGGTGGAGGCGTGGGCCCGGTGGGCACTGCCGAAGGCGTCGTTGACGTAGAGATCGCCCAGCGCGGCCAGTTGAGCGGCAAAGGCCGGGTCGTTGGCCCGCTCCTCCGGGTGGAAGCGGGTGTTCTCCAGCAGGACCACCTGACCGGGTGCCAGCTCCCGGCAGGCTGCCTCCACCTCCGTCCCGACGCAGTCATCCAGTTTTCGCACTGGGCGGTCCAGGAGTTCGGCCAGGCGGGCCTCCACCGGGTCCATCCGCAGTTCCGGGACCACTTTCCCCTTGGGGCGGCCCAGGTGGGACATCAGGATAACGGCGCCGCCGTGGTCGAGGAGGTGTTGGATGGTGGGCAGGGCGGACCGGATGCGGGTGTCGTCGGTCACCTTTCCCTCGGCCAGCGGCACGTTGAAGTCCACCCGGACCAGCGCGCGCTTGCCGGAGGGGTCTATATCGCGGACAGTTTTCTTGTTCATTCGTGTGATTAGTCCATTGCCCCTATTACAGCCCCTTGTCTGCCATCAACTTCACCAGGTCGGCCACGCGGACGGAGTAGCCCCACTCGTTGTCGTACCAGGCTATCACCTTGACCATCCGCCCGCCTATGACCGCCGTGAGGGAAGCGTCCACGATGGCGGAACGGGGGTCGCCCTTATAGTCCATCGAGACCAGAGGCTCTTCTTCGTAGCCCAGGATGCCGTTCATCGGCCCCTCGGCGGCGGCGCGCAGGGCGTCGTTGACCTTCTCCACCGTGACCGGCCCCTTCACCACGGCCACAAAGTCCACTATGGAGACGGTGGGGGTGGGAATCCGCAGGGCGAAGCCGTCGAACTTCCCCGCCAGGTCGGGGATGACCAGTCGCAGTGCCTTGGCCGCGCCGGTGGTGGTGGGGATGATGTTGAGGGCGGCGGCGCGAGCGCGGCGGAAGTCCTTATGGGGCAGGTCCAGGATGCGTTGGTCGTTGGTGTAGGAGTGGATGGTGGTCATCAAGCCGTACTCGATGGTGAAGCTATCGTGAATGACCTTCGCCACTGGTGCCAGGCAGTTGGTGGTGCAGGAGGCATTGGAGAGGATGTGGTGCTGGGCCGGGTCGTACTGGTCGTCGTTTACCCCCAACACGACGGTCAGGTCCACACTCTCGGCCGGGCGGGCCGGAGCGGTGATGACCACCTTCTTGGCGCCGGCCTCGATATGGGCGGCGGCCTTGCGGCCATCACGGAAGACGCCGGTGGCCTCGATGACGATCTCCACCCCCAGGTCGCCCCATGGGAGATTGGCCGGGTCCCGCTCGGCGAGGAACCGGATTTCCTTCCCGTCCACCACCATCCCGTTCTCGCGGACCTCCACCGAGCTGCCGAAGCGGCCGTAGTTGGAGTCGTACTTGAGCAGGTGGGCCATCGTCTCTAGAGAGCCCAGGTCGTTGGCGGCGACCACCTCCAGCTCGCCGCCATACAGCTCGTGGATCGCCTTAAAGGCCTGCCGTCCGATGCGGCCGAAGCCGTTGATGCCAATGTGTACAGACATTTCTCTATCCTCCTTGTTGGTCTTATATGGCTTTCAGACCTGCCTTTATCTCAGCCTTGACTAAACGGGCAGAGCCGCAGGATGCCGGGAAAGCGGGGGGTGATAGCCTGGGCAGCGGCGCGCACGGCCTCCTGGACCACGTGGCGGCGCTGCTCCATAGCCTGGCGTTGCTGCTCGTATCGCCGGCGCAGGTTGGCCCGGGAGGCTGTGATGTCGAGGCCGAACGGCTGCTCTTTCATCCTCGCTCTCTCTCCAGAAGCCACACCAGCACCTTTGCCAGCTTCTCGCTATCGTGCCGCCAGGGGTGGGTAGGGTCCACGAGGTCGGCGGTGTAGAGGGTGTAAGGGGCGTCGGGGGGGATGTCGGGGCGCACCGGATCGACCCCCTCCGGCAGGCTCCCGGCATGGTCGAAGTTGTCGTTTGCCAGCACGATGGGGAAGAGGCCTGGCCCCACGTGCCGCTCCAGCGCTGCCACGTGGTCCCCCACGCTGTAGCCGTCCGTTTCCCCCTGCTGGGTGGCCACGTTGCAGACGTAGACCCGCAGACCGCGGCTGGAGGCCACCGCCTGGGCGATATCCCGCACCAGCAGGTTGGGCAGGATGCTGGTGTAGAGCGACCCCGGCCCGGCCACGATCAGGTCCGCTTCCAGAATGGCCCGCACTGCCTCCGGGTAGGCTGGCGCATCGTCCGGCTCCAGGTAGACCCGCTCGATGGTGCCCGGAGCCTCGGTGATGCGGGACTCCCCGGCGACCCGGCTTATCCCGTTGGGCTCGGCCCGTAGGTCCCCCAGCAGGGTGACGCTCTGGAGGGTGCTGGGGATCACCCGTCCCTGCACCGCCAGCACACGGCTCGATTCCAGGATTGCCCGCTCGAAGGAGCCGGTCACCTCCGCCATCGCGGTGATGAAGAGATTGCCGAGGCTGTGTCCGTCTAGCCCGGCTTCCCCGGTGGTGGGGAAGCGGTACTGGAACAGTTGTGTGGTCAGGGCCTCGTTGTCGGCCAGGGCGGCGATGCAGTTGCGGATGTCGCCGGGGGGAAGGACGCCCAGGGCCCGCCGCAGCCGGCCGGAGCTTCCCCCGTCGTCGGCGACGGTGACGATGGCGGTGATGTTGGTCGTGTGGAGCTTCAGGCCGCGCAGGAGGGTGGCGAGGCCGTGCCCCCCGCCGATGGTGACCACCTTCGGCCCCCGCCCCCGCTGCCGGTATCGGTACAGGGCCTCCACAACCTGCCCGCGGTCCTGGGTGAAGGGGGCCAGAAGGGTGCGGTTGATCCTCCCCAGACCGAGGATGACCAGCCCGCCCCCCGCCAGGCCAAAGACCAGCGCCCGCGCCCACGCGGGGAGAAAGCCCAGCGAGAGAGCGCGGGGGATGAGGGAGAGGGGCCAGACCTGCCAGAGTAGGGTTCCCACTCCCAGCCCCACCAGGGCGACACCGACCGCCATAACCAGCAGCCAGCGTTTGACTCCGAGGCCCGGCAGGAGCCACTTGAGGCTGGAGCGAAGTCGGACCGGAATGCGCATTGAAAAGACTCCCGGCGCCGGCGGTCGGCCATCGACCGCCCACGCCGGGGCCATTATAACCGAAGGGTCGGGAGTCGTCAACGGCGCGCGGGCTTTCTGGGGGAGGCCATCCAAGGTGGGGCGGGCGGGATTCGAACCCGCACGTCCTTGCGGACAGAGGATTTTAAGTCCCCGGCGTCTACCGTTTCGCCACCGCCCCTTACGACAACGGGCAGTCCCTCGGACTGCCCGTCTCTTAAGGTCCATATTCAGGAGGCGACGGCCGGAATCGAACCGGCGAATGAGGGTTTTGCAGACCCTTGCCTTACCACTTGGCTACGTCGCCATATCTAGGGTGAGCGGGCGACGGGACTCGAACCCGTGACCTTCTCCTTGGCAAGGAGACGTTCTACCAACTGAACCACGCCCGCTGGTTGACGATTGCGATTAT
>DQUX01000028.1 GCA_015662065.1 Anaerolineales bacterium
ACAGCCCTGCCGGGCTCCTCCTCCGGGGACCGCTGGCGACAGGACGCCAGACCTGGGCCACAGCAGGGCTTTGCATCTTCTTTATAGCAAAAAGGGCAGGAGTTGTCAACACTATACGGCTATACGAAGCGTCGCCACAAAATAGCGGGGCAGGGAACCCGCCCCTTCCTGGATGCCTTAGAGGCCTTCCTGGACCGCTATGGCGCGCGCGGCCCTGGTGAGATCGACCTCGCCCGCCCTCGCTGGCGCGAGGACCCCGCCCCCTTGCTGCAGGTGCTGGCGGCCCATGTGTTGGGGCCTGCCCACAGCTAGCGCGCGCAATGGGACCAGATGGTCCGGCAACGGGAGGCGGCTTATCAGGCGCTTCTGCAAACCGTGGGGCGCGGTCCCTTCGGCCGGATTCGCCGCTGGCTTTTCCGCCGGTTGTACCATGTGGCCACGCAAACGAGCGGTATGCGCGAGCATCATAAGTTTCTGGCCGTCCGCGTGCTGGCCGAGGTCAAAGAGGCGCTCAAAGCCACCGCAACCGACCTGGTGGCCCGAGAGGTGCTGCGCCAGGCCAACGACATCTGGCTCCTCACCTGGGAGGAACTGTTACGCCTTGAGACGATCCCCT
This sequence comes from Anaerolineales bacterium, assembly GCA_015662065.1. GTDB lineage: Bacteria > Chloroflexota > Anaerolineae > B4-G1 > DUEL01 > SZUA-1492. The sequence continues at coordinate 617 of DQUX01000028.1, forward strand.
CCTCATCCCCCGGGAAAGAAAACATGATCGCGGTCGAAGGACGTGCCGCAGCCGGAGACGACTGGAACGCCCTCATTGCCCGCAGGCGCGCCGACATGGAGCGCTTTCAGCGTCTGACGTCCCCGCTCATCATCACCAGCGAAGGCGAAACGCCGGTGGTGCGGCATCACCAGGCCAACCTACCCCCAGGCGCGCTGATCGGGCAGCCCGTTTCGCCAGGGGTGGTGGAGGGCGTGGCGAGGGTGGTGCGCGACCCCCAACGCGAACGCCTGGCCCCAGGGGAAATTCTGGTCGCCGAGTTCACCGACCCCGGCTGGACGCCGCTGTTCATCAACGCGGCGGGGCTGGTGCTGGAGGTGGGAGGCTTGCTCACCCACGGCGCCGTAGTGGCCCGGGAGTACGGCATCCCCGCCGTGGTGGGGGTGGGCAAAACCACCAGAAAAGATCCGGACCGGCCAGCGCATCCGAGTGGATGGTCATCGGGGCATCGTGGAGTTGTCGTAAACCAGGAAACAGGATCATCCAAAACGAACCCCTTATCTCCCATCCCAAAACGGCCAAGATAGCGTATAATGGCCGCGCACATCCATCCCTTACCCGAGGCAGGTCATGCTAAGCGCCTTTCTGGGCCTTTTCTGGCCCTATCGCATCATCGGCAGGGAACACCTTCCCCAACAGGGCCCGGCCATCCTGGTCGCCAATCACGCCTCCTTCCTGGACCCCGTCTTTCTCTACGCCATTGCGCCCACCAAACCGCGCTTCATCGTCTGGGAGGCGCATTACCGCCTGCCTGTGCTGGGCTGGCTTTACCGTGCGCTGAACGCCATCCCGGCCGACATCTGGAGCGCGACGAACACCCCCATTCGCCCCCACGCCTACCGCGAGGCCCTTGGTCATCTGCAGGCCGGGGGCATCCTGGCTGTCTTTCCCGAAGGGGGACGCACACCCGACGGACGATTCCTCAAATGGCGGGTCGGCGCCGCGCGCCTGGCCCTCAGCATCCAGGCCCCCATCATCCCCATCACCTTCAACGGATTTTATCGCATCTGGCCCATGTACCGGGCGCTCCCCCGACGGGGCCAGGTGGAAATCGTCGTCCACCCACCGGTGGACCCCAGCCCCTGGCGTTCCCTCCCCCGTCGCCAAGCAGCCCACCACCTCACCCGCCACCTGCGCGACCTGGTGGCCGCCGCTTATCGTTTACCCGGGCCCGCTGATCTCCCTCCGCCCACCTGGGAGAACCCCCTCCTGGCCGACCCCATCTCCCGTCAGGCGCTGGAGCCCGATCAGCCACGTTACGCTACGGAATAAAGACCTGGCCCCTGGGCAACGCCAGGGGCCAGAGGCCGCCCCGCAAGGGCCTTACCGGCCCAGGCTCAGCACCACCTCCTCAGCCTCAAAGCCGGGGGCCTTCTTGTGGCTGCCATCGCAAAAAGGCTTGTTCGCTGAACGGCCACACCGGCATAGCGCGATGACCTTGCCCTCCATGGTGTGTTCCTGGCCCTTTTCATCCACCCACACCACAGGGCCGGGGAGCAAATAAGGGCCATTCTTCGCGGCTTTGATTTCCATGCGTCACCTCCTAAACGACAACAGGAA
>DQUX01000008.1 GCA_015662065.1 Anaerolineales bacterium
CCCACCCCTCTCCCGCCCGTCCCCCTCACCATACGTTGGCCCGCCGGGGCCTCCGCGCTGGGGGAGATCGTCATTCGGGCGGATCTGCCCGGCCTGGCGGAGCGGGACCCATCGGCCCGGGTTTGGGCGCGGGTGACCGACCCCCACCACCAGGTCTGGTATGAATCCGACCTGGAGCCGACGGGGGAGGGAAGTTACGCCGCCCTTACCCCTCTCCACCTGCCTCTGGATCCGCCCGAGGGAAACTGGCGGCTGACGGTCTTTATCCACACCCCGGTTCCGGTGAACGGCGGACGGACGATCCTCTTCCACCCGGCGTCGGTCCCCCTGCGCGATTTGAGCGGGCAGGTGCGGGAGGGGGTGGTCCTCCACGTCCCCCAGGCCTTCTCCGCCGTGCGGGCCGAGGGAGACCAGGTGGCCGGGCGGCGGGCCTGGGTCGGGGGGGGCGGGGAAGTTGGGTTGTGGTGGGCTCCGGGTCCGGCCGAGCCCCTCACCCAAGACACGGCCCAGGTGTTGGTGGAGGCCACCCTTCCCGCCAGCGACGGGGTGGATCTGCTGGGGGTCGAACCGGTGGAGTGGGCGGGTCTTCCTGCCTTCCGCTTCGTCGAGCGCTGGCCTGAGGGGTCGGCGGAGGCGCTGGTGGTGCAGGGGCCGGACCGCTGGCTCTACCTGCTCCGGGTGCGGGGGCTGAGGGGGGAAACGATCCCGCCGCTATTGTGGGACATCCAGGCAAGCTTTCGGCTGGAGCAAGACCGCAGCGACACCAGCCGCTACCGGATGATGATCGGCGTGCCGACGCTGCAATCACTCTGGATGTAATCATCCTCCGCCCCGCCGACGGGGTGGACCCAGCGGTAGATCCATCGGGCAGCGTCGGTGGAGACGTTCAGGCAACCGTGGCTGCGCGGGACCCCGAAGTCGTTGTGCCAGTAGGTGCCGTGGATGGCCGCCCCGCTCCGATCGAAGAAGGTGTTCCAGGGTACCCCCGGCAGGTCGAACAGGTCGGCCGGGACCGGATCGCCCTCTTTCTGGGGGCGATTGCTCATATGGCGTGAAGGCTGCTTCAGCAGCACGCACTGTTCCCCTTTGGGCGTGCTCAGATCCTCAACGGTCCCATCCTCCAGTTCCCGCACCCCGATTCCCGACGAGCACGGGGTGGTGAAGACGATGCGGTTCCCCTCAAGACAGGTGATCCGCTGCAGGGTCAGGTCTACCTCGATCCGTTTTGCTCCGGCGAAGGGGTGGATGGGGGCCAGCTCCTCCCGCCCGATGCGGCGGACGTCGCGGGCCAGGACCCATTGGTGGGTGGGGGGGGGAAGTTCGTCGTAGATCTTGTACCAGCCATTGCCGAACTCGTCGAAGGTCACCCCCACCACGTGGTGGACGTTGCTGTTGTAGAACCGATAGACCTTTCGGGCGCCGGGATGGGGCTCGGAGCGGGCCTCGGTGTAGGGCACGCAGATCTCTCCCCAGAACCCCCATTCTCCCAGATCGGTGTGGGTGGGCTGCGGCGGCCACACCCAGAGGGGCTGCACCCAGGCGGAGAAGACGTAGCCGTCGGGGGTCTCGTACCACAGATCATTGTAGGAGTTGAGGCCGGGAGCGCGGACCTCCTGGAGGATCGGGAAGGTGTCTTCGCGATACCATGCGCCCAACCGCTCCGCGTCTGAGCGGGGGGCGTCGTAGAGGGTCACGGTATGGATCGCCCGGCCCATTCGCACCGGGCCGTCGGTGTGGGGCCGCAGCGGTGGGGGGATGGACGACCGTTCAGGACCCGGCGGGGGAGGCAGCAGCGCCGCCGCCAGTGCCGCCCCGGAGAGGCGGAGAAATTCTCTACGGGAAAATCGGGAGGACATCATCAGATCCTAGAGCCCGGGCAGGCCCGGTCGATCAACAGTCACAATTATAGCACGAGAGACCTGGCGCTGCCAGTGCGGGTTTGGTATTCGGTGATCGTCAGCAACCTCATCCCAACACTCTACGGGGTGACTCCCCGACGCCCAGGCCAGGCGACAGGTTCTCCAATCCGCCGCTGCCACGTCCGCTAGGTGCGCAGCTCGACCACGTCCCCATCGTGTAGTACGTAACTCCGGCCTACCATCTGCCCGTCATACACGCCGCTGCCCCACACACGGGCCGCCTTCAACTGCTCCAGGAAATCCTGGTGGACCTTGCCGGCGAACTCCTCCACAGTGCTCCCCTTCTTCAGCACGAAGGGCGCGCTGAGATCGGGCTCCTTGCCCGGCGGCTTGGCGTACACCCGGATGATCTCCAGCCGCTGAAACACCTCCCACCTGAGGCGGTCGAGGTTGCGCCCGGTGGCAGCAGAGACCGGGAGCAGCGGCCATTCATCCCCCATCAGCTCGCGGAAGGCCGCGAAGTCCCCGTCTGTGTCTTCGTCGTCGTTCTTGTTGACCACCACGACCAGCGGCACCACCGTCATCCGTTGTTGGTCGCGCGCCCGATCCTGCAGGGGCTGGGGGACGATCCGGTGCTCCTCCAGGATGGCAATGGTATCCTCCAGTTCCTCAATAGGGTACGCCTGAAGGTCTACCACGAGCAGCACCAGATTCGACCTACGGATCAGGTTCAGCAGCTCCGGCTCGATGTACCCCCTGTCCAGAGGTGGCGTATCGATCAGTTGGATCTGGACGCCCCCCACCTCCATCATCCCGGGTGTGGGGGTCCAGGTGGTGTACGGGTACTCGGCCACCTCTGGGGTGGCGTTGGTCAGCGCAGCCACGAGGGCGGATTTCCCCACGTTGGTCGGACCCACCACCACGACCTGTCCAGCGCCCTCTCTTTCGATGTGGAAAGCAGAGACCTGCTGGCTGGCTCCCTTCCGCGTCTCGGCCGAGGCCCTCAGCTTGGAAAGCCGCCTGCGCAGACCGGCCCGGAGCTTCTCTGTACCCTTGTGCTTGGGAACGGTGCTGATCAGCTCCTCCAGAAGGGCGATCTTATGCTCCACCGATTTGGCGGCGCGGTACCGCCTTTCTACTTCGAAGTATTCTGGGGGAAGATTGGTCGGCATGGCCGCTGAACGTCACCCGCTGATACCCGATCGGTGCGCAGCCGCACCGGTCTCTCCGAGCAGGCCCAAATCCCGAACACCCTTATCGGCCTCACCTGTGGCTCATCCGAGGGAGCCGGAGCGCTCCCTCCGTCCACCTCTCCTAACAGTATACCACAGAACGTCCGGGGCTGAGAGGTGCATTATACCGCTCTCAATCCATCATCCGCAGCCGACGCCAGGGGGGCGGGCGCTTCAGACCGGACGGCCGCCAGTGATGCCCAGCCACAGGTCATACACCGCAAAGCAGATCAGCACAACGATCGACAACCCTAACAGAGCGCGGTTCACCCTTGCTCCGAGTTCCCCCGCTTTGCCAAACACCACCACCGTCGCCCCCATCGTCACAATGATCGTCGCATAGAAGCCTACCAGAAACCCGATCCCATTGGCGGGTCCCTGTCGCCACCCGACGACCAGGATCGGTCCCGTCACAAGGCTCCAGTACAGGTACGGGGCGGGGTTGAGGAGATTCACCAGTGCCGCTCGGATCAGGGCTCGCCTTCCCGTGCCCTCGATCTCCACGTCTTGGGTGCCGAACCTTCGCCAAACGCCGACCGTTTTGGCAGCGAGATACAGCAGGAAAAGCCCCCCGGCGATGTAGAGGTACCGGGGCAACCAGTCCGGGACTCGGCTCAGTAGCAGAAGGACCACGGCGATGATGGGACCATCGCTCAGGAGCGGGGCCAGGGTCGCGGGGAGGGCTCGCCGCCATCCACTGCTCAGCGTCTGGGAGACGAGATAGACCTGGAGTGGCCCCGGCTGGACCGCAGCGGCGAAGCCGTAGCCGGCCCCCAGCATCACGTAGCCGATCGTCCTCTCCAACGCAAACCTCCGGCGAGTCGCGAATGCCCCCTCGTGGGCTCCGCGCCCCCTCATTCACCGCACGGGATGTAGAGCACCCATCTCGCCCGCCCCTCAACATCCCCGGCCGGCACGTTCCAGTCCCATTCCACCGCCTCGCCGTCCCGATAGGGAAGCACCAGTTCCCCTATCTCCTCGAACGGGCTCTGCCCCCCACCCCCGCAGGACGCGCTGGCCACGACGGTCATCGCCCCCGGCAGTCTCCCTCTTAGGTGTTGGTACGGGTTGCCCATCCCGCCGGGCGCCGAACCGCCCGGCTCGGTCGGCAAAGCCCCCTTCGGGGGC
>DQUX01000016.1 GCA_015662065.1 Anaerolineales bacterium
CAATTTGAGGGCTCCAAGCGGGTCCGTGACCCGCGTCTCTGACCAAAAGCTACCATTTTCAGCCCAAGTCGGGGGTCACAGACCCCCTCAGAGCATAGACGCCAACCCGTCCGACAGAAGGCCCAACCCTCCTTACGGAGGCTGGGGGGAGCCCGCGAGGGGGGCAGCTCTGAGCCCCGGCGGTCTAGCGCCGGGCTTTCAGTGTCCTCAGCGTTCCTCAGCGGCCTCAGTGATTCAACGGTTGCGGCTTGCCATCGGCGATATGGAGTTGACAATTGAGTGTCGGTGCGGTGGGTAACTTGCCTCTTTCCCCTCCCACCGATATAATCACCCCTAAAGCACAACCCGCACGCGGCAGTCCTACACCTTACAGCGGAGACAAGGCGTGGACGCTATCAGCTCGATCTACAACCTACTCAGCGCCGGTCCGGGGGTCTTCGTCTATCACCTGCTGATCCTCCTCGCGCTGGAGGCGGTGGCGGGCATCGCCCTCATCGAATACCGGCACACCCGCAACCCGGACCAGCGCCGCGTCCTCCTGGCCTTCTCCGCCCTCCTCTTACTGCGTATCCCCCTCCTCTTCGGCAGTCCGCTGGGGAACGCCATCCTGGCTCCCCTCCTCTACGGCCTGGAGGTCGCCAGCCTGGTCCTGATGTGGTGGGCCTTCCTCACACCCCTGATCGGGAGGCGCGCAGGGCGGATGTTTCTGGTCGGCAACCTGGCGGTGGCGGCGGCGCTGGTCGCCGCCCTCTATCCCTCCTGGCACCAGATGCTCCTCGCCGTCCCCTTCTTCGAGTATATCGCCTTCTGGCAACAGCCTCTCTGGGACCTGTGGGGCACGCTCGTTCCCCTCTCGGCGGCCGTGCTGCTCCTCGCCTACCGCCGACAGTTGGGATATACCCTCCCCGCGGTCTCCTTCGCCCTCATCACCCTGGGAAACGGGCTCATCCTGCTCGACCAGACCGGCCTAGGGCGGCTGATCAACCTGCTCGGCTACCCGCTCCTGGCCGTGGTCGTCTACCGGGCCGCCCTCCAAGACCTGTGGGCATACCGGCAGGAACTGGAGACGCTGAGCGGGGAATCCCTCCGCCAGACACAGGAACTGCTCTTCCTGGTGGAGATCAGCCGGGCCATCGGTCAGTCCCTGGACCTGGATGCGATCCTGCAACAGATCGTGGAGAGCGTGGTCCACGCGCTGAACGCCGACCGGGCGGCCGTCTTCCTCACCGAAGAGGGAAAGGATGAACTGCGACTGGCCGCCCAGCACACTCCGTTGCCCACCCGGGCCCAACCCAACACCCCCCAAACGGTGCCGATGGCCGAGCAGCCCGCTCTGGCCCACGTGATACAACGCCAACGGCCGCTCCTCCTGAACCCAGAGGGTCACCAACCCCAACTTCAGTCCCTCTACACCCTGTTGGGCAGCCGGACGACCGGGCCGGTGCTCATCCATCCCCTGGCCCGCCAGCGACGTGTGCTGGGGGCGCTGCTGGCAGGCAATGACCACAGCCAGCGGCCCTTCGGCGAAAAGGAAGCCCGCCTGTGCCACTCCATCGCCGCCCAGGTCAGCGCCGCCATCGACAACGCCCGCCTCTACCGCCACCTCGACCGCCAGGCCCGACAACTGGCACAGGCGCTGGACGCCCAGGAGGAAGCGGTCAGCCTGCGGCAGGCCATCCTGGAAAGCATTACCGAGGGGGTCATCGTCACCGACACCGAGGGCCGGGCCATACTGATGAACGTCGCCGCCGAGGAGATTCTGGGGGCCACACGAGACCGCATCCTGGGCCGGTCCCTCCAACAGATCCTGGAGCCGGCGTCGGTGGCCCGGCGACCAGGCCTGGGGAGGCTAGCGAAGTCCACAACCCCCCTCCAGACCCTCTTCGATCTGGAGGGGAAACAGATCCACGTGACCGCCGCTCCCGTTCGCTCCTCATCCGGCGAGCAGTTGGGCCTGGTGGCGGTGCTGCGGGATGTCACCCGAGAGGTGCAGGCGGAGCGAGCCAAGCGAGGGTTCATCGCCACCATCTCCCACGAGCTTCGCACACCCCTCACCGCCATCCTGGGCTACACGGAGGTTCTCTACAGCGGGCTGGTCGGCCGTCTCACCCAGACTCAGGTGAACTTTATGCGCATCATCCACAACAACGCCCGCCGCATGGTCACCATGGCCAACAACCTGATCGGCCTTTCCGAATCGGAGCGGGGCCGCCTGGAGCTGGAATACGAGGAGATAGACCTGCCCCTGATCATCGGCGAGGTGGTGCAGGCGTTCATCCCCCAGATGAAGGGCCGGGAGATAGCGTGGAGCCTGGAGATCGAGGACGATTTCCCCCTAATCGAGGCCGACCCCACCCGAATCCGGCAGATCGTGACGAACCTGGTGAGCAACGCCGTCAAGTTCACCTTCCCCGGCGGGCACATCACCGTCGGCGCGGCTACTGTGCCGGAGCCAGAGGGAGCGGAGCCCAAGTTCTGCCGCCTCTGGGTCAGCGATACCGGCATAGGCATCCCGGCGGAGGAACACGGGCGCATCTGGGAGCGGTTCTACCGGGCCGACAACCCGCTCAAGGCTGAGGCCGGCGGCCTGGGCGTCGGGCTTTCCATCGTCAAATCCCTGGTGGAAGCCCACGAGGGCCGTGTCTGGCTGGACTCCACCCCTGGCGAGGGGAGTACCTTCACCGCGCTCCTGCCCATCCGCCGCCCCCCCTCCCCGCTGTCCTCAGGCAACGGGGACTACCCCGACCTGGAGACCGCCACCGGGCAGGGATGAGCCCCGCCTCACGCGAAAAGATAGTTTCCCCCCCCCCGAAGTATGGTATAATTTGTGAGGATATCTTGCGCACCACCTGCCAAGCTGGGCGGCGCGCACCACAGAAAGGCGGGGAATGCCCACCCTGCAAGAAGTGCTCAACCTGGTACTGACGCCTCCAGGCGACCTCTACTACCACCTCGCGCTTCTGTTCACACTACAGATTCTCCTGGCCGTCGCCTGGGGCCATTGGACGCGCACCGGTCACCGGCCGGATGCGGGCCGTCTGCTGGGGGCCGCAGGAGGGCTGCTTTCGACCCGCGTGATCCTGGTGTTGGGCAGCGTCGTCGCTGGCAGCGGCGCAGCCCCTCCCGCTGCGCTCCTGCCTCCCCTCGAACGGGCCCTCGATCTCTGCCTTATCCCCTTCTCGGCCTGGGCCTTCCTGCCCATCCTCCGCCAATACTCCCGCCTGGGGATCGGGCTTCTGGGTGGGATCCTTCTGACAACCGGGTTGACCTACGCCTACTTCGCCGCCACCTGGCCCCCTGTTGAGGCAGCCGGGATCGCCTATAACACATACTGGCAGGCCCAGGTGTGGGGGGCTTTCAGCCTGCTTCTGGCCGCTGCTGCCCTGCTGGCCCTCCTGGTCTGGCCTCGCCCTGGGCTGGGGCTCCTGGCGGGGGCCCTCCTGGCCTGGCTGGGTGGTCACCTGGCGCAACTCCTGATCCCCCCGCTAGCCCCCCACCTGGCCGGCTCCACCCGCCTGGCCAATCTGATCGCCGTCCCGCTGATGACCGGCTTGGCCTTTCAGGAGGCCCTTCGCTGGTCCCCTGCCCCCTCCCCTACCTCCCCCTCGACCGCAGCGGCTCGGCTGCTGGAGATGGCCCGGCGGATCGAGCGGGCGCACGACGTGGAGTCGGCGCTGGCCACCGCACTGCCGGAGATCGCCCACCACCTAGGGGTGGATATGGCGGCCGTCGGCCTGCCCGCAGTGGGGCCCTCCCCGGGCGTGCGCATCGTCGCCATCCACCCCACCGGCCCCTCCCCCCTGC
>DQUX01000207.1 GCA_015662065.1 Anaerolineales bacterium
CGAATGGTGGTGTTCGATAAGACCGGAACCCTTACCAAAGGACAGCCCGAGGTCACCGATATCATTCCGGGTTTCAGATTGCAGGTCCCTCGCCGTCTTGAGGCCCAGAACGCGGAGGCTGCAACCGTTCTCCAGTGGGCAGCAGCAGCGGAGCAGCATTCGGAGCATCCCCTGGCCCAGGCTATCGTCGAGGCGGCGCGGGAGCGCGGGTTGGAAGTGCCAGCGGTGGACCGCTTTGAAGCGCTGCCCGGTCGGGGGGTGCGGGCCGAGGTCGAGGGCCGGACCCTGCTCGTCGGTAGCCTGCGCTGGCTGGCGGAGGAGGGGGTAGAGACGGTGGACCTATCCGGCCAGACGGCAGCGCTGGAGGCGAAGGGGAAGACGGTGGTCGGTGTGGCGGCAGACGGGGAGTTAGTGGGCCTCATCGGCATCGCCGACGCCATCAAGCCGGATGCGTCGGAGGCGGTCCGGCGGTTGAGGGAGGAGGGGCTGGAGCCGATCCTTCTGACCGGCGACAATGAGCGGACTGCGCGCGCCACTGCTGACGCTCTCGGCATCGAGCGGGTGATCGCCCGGGTAATGCCCTGGGAGAAGGCGGAAGTGATCCGCCGTCTGCAGGTCGATGGCACGCGGGTAGCGATGGTCGGCGATGGCATCAACGACGGGCCGGCGCTGGTCCAGGCGGACGTAGGGATCGCCATCGGCGCCGGGACCGACATCGCCATCGAATCGGCCGACGTGGTGCTGGTGGGCGAGCGGCTGACGGCGGTGGTGGACGCCTATCAAATCGGGCGGTCGTCCTATCGGAAGACGGTCCAGAACTTGGCACTTGCCTTTGTCTTCAACGGGATCGGCGTCCCGCTGGCCGCCACGGGGCTCCTTCACCCGGTCTGGGCGATGGTGGCGATGGTCGCCAGCGTCAGTGCGGTGCTGTTGAACTCCTTCGGCGGGCGGCTGGTTCCGAGACGGCGGTTGCGACTTGTCACAGAGGGTTAGAACCAGCCACCCGATGCTTTACGCCGTTTTCTGTATCTCCGTAGTGATTTGTAAGGAAGAGAAATGGGACAGGAACGGGTCGAACTGAGAGTCGACGGGATGACCTGCGACGGCTGTGCCGCCCACGTCCGGCAAGCGCTGGAGAAGGTAGCAGGGGTACAATCGGTGGTGGTCCCCGACTGGCGGGAGGGGCGGGCTGCGGTGGTGGCCGCTGCCGACCTGCCCAACGAAGCCCTCGTCGAAGCCGTGGCCGGGGCGGGATACAAGGCCGCCGTCGTTTCCCGCGAACCGCTGGTGGAGAAAACCGGGCCGGTCCGTCCGGGCGAGGCGGAGGTGGATCTGCTCATCATCGGCGCGGGGTCGGCCGGGTTCGCCGCCGGCATCCGCGCCGCCGAACTGGGCTACTCCGCCTTGATGGTAGAGCGAGGGGCCATCGGCGGCACCTGCGTCAATGTGGGATGTGTCCCCTCCAAGACCCTCCTCCGCGCCGCCGAGGCGTACCACCGTGGTTTCCATTCCCCCTTCGCCGGGGTGCGCCCCCAGGGGGCAGATCTGGACTGGCAGGCGGTGGTCGGCGAGAAGGACGAACTGGTGGCCCGGCTGCGGTGGGAGAAGTACGAGAAGGTGGTAGAGGCGTACCCCTCGCTCAGTCTGATGCGCGGCGAAGCCCGGCTGACCGACGACGGCGGGGTGAAGGTGGACGGCCGAACCTACCGCCCGGCGCGGATCCTTATCGCTGCGGGGGCTCATCCGTATATCCCCCCCTTCCCCGGCGTGGACGAGATGGGGGTCCTCACCAGCACCGAAGCCCTCTCGCTCCCCAAGCGGCCCGAGAGCCTGATCGTCTTGGGGGGGCGGTATGTGGCACTGGAACTGGCCCAGATGTTCGCCCGCTTCGGTACCCGCGTCACCCTCCTCCAGCGGAGCGACCGAATCCTGCCGGACCACGAGCCGGAGATCGCCGATGGCCTGACCGATTCCTTGCGTCAGGAGGGGGTCGAGATCTATACCGGCGTGCGGATCCTCCATCTGCGGCAGGAAGGGGCAGAGAGGGTTGTGGAGGCATGGATCGAGGGCGAGAAACGTACCTTCTCGGCCACGCATGTTCTCGTCGCCACCGGCCGACGGGCCAACACCGACGGACTGGGGCTGGAAGCGGCAGGGGTGGAGACGGATGGGCGGGGCTTCGTGCGGGTGGATTCCACGATGCGCACGACTAACCCCCGCATCTATGCCGCGGGCGACGTGACCGGGCCGCCGATGCTGGTGTACCTGGCGGCGGCGGAGGGAAAACGGGCGGCGGAGAACGCGCTGTTGGGTCGGGCGGAGCCGCTGGACCGGCGGATGGTGCCCGCCGTGCTTTTCACCGACCCCCAGGTGGCGACGGTGGGGCTCACGGAGGCCGAGGCGCAGGCCCAAGGGATCGAGGTGCGGACCTCCATCCTCCCGTTGGACTACGTGCCGCGGGCGCTGGCGGCGCGAGATACCCGCGGGCTGATCAAACTGGTGGCCGAAGCAGGAACCGACCGGCTGTTGGGCGCCCACGTCCTAGCGGCGGAGGGAGGCGAGGTGGTCCAGACGGCGACGATAGCGCTGCGGGCTGGGATGAGGGTGCAGGATCTGGTGGAGACTCTCTTCCCATACCTAACCCAGGTGGAGGGGTTGAAACTGGCGGCCCTGGGTTTCGATAAGGACGTCGAGCAAC
>DQUX01000250.1 GCA_015662065.1 Anaerolineales bacterium
CGTCCCCCTGCCCGATGTGTGCCGCCCCCCCTCGGAAGAACAGCCATCCCCCTGCCAGGACTTCCAACTCTCCCCCGACGGAGAATACCTGGGCTTCTTGAGCGGCCCCCCGGCCGAGGGCCACGTCACGATCCTCGATGCCGCCACAGGAGACGTGCTCTACCCCTTCGAGGGGGAATCCGCTCCGGGCGGGCACTGGTTCGAGTTCCTGCCCGACGGAAGAGTCCTGCTCTCCGAGGGACACTATGAAGGCGGCACGATCGCCCTGCTGGACCTGGACAGCCGCACTCGAGATGTCCTCGGCGAGACAGGGAGCGTTGTCTGGAATCCCCGGCGGACCGCCTTCGCCGTGATGGCCATCCCCCATATCGCCACCGCCTCGCAGGTATGGGGATACAACCTGGAGACAGACTTCATATTCAAGCCGTCTCAATGGGAGAACAAGTACGAGGTCTTCCCAACGTGGACCCTGGACGGAAGGAATCTCCTCTACGCCTACCGGCCTTTCAACGGCACCGACACCTACGCCGAACCGTCCCGCATTCAGGTAGTGGACGCCGAGACAGGCGAGATCGTGACCGTGCTGTTCCAGCCAGGGTATGACTTTCACATCTGCAACTCTGCACGGGACGACGCCTGTCCTCCTCAGGAAGGGAATTGGATCCCTGTACGGCGGGTTCCCTTCCCCTCTGAGCGGCAGGACTCGGACATCGATCGTTGCGTCTATCTCGGGGAGGGGTGCCCCAACGCGGCGGTCTTCCTGCTCAACTGGCGTACAGGGGAACTAAAGCCTGTGGATGGACCCTAATACGCCTAATACGGATGTAGACCGTGCAGAGCGAATGGAGGCGTCCTGCAGCCAGGAAAGGCCACCGACGGCAACTCGGCGCGGTCCCCATAGCCGTGACACTCATCACTATGGAGGAACAGTGGACATCCTGAAGACAACCCTGGACAACGGCCTCACAGTCATCCTCAAAGAGGCCCACACCGCCCCCGTTGCCAGTTTCTGGATCTGGTACCGCGTGGGTAGCGGGAAGGAGCACCTGGGGATCACGGGGATCTCCCACTGGGTGGAGCATATGCTCTTCAAGGGCACCCCCCGCTGGCCTAAGGGCACCGCCGACAAGGCCATCTCCCGCGAGGGAGGGGTATGGAATGGGGCCACCTGGTACGACTTCACCACCTACTACGCCACCCTCCCCGCCGAACGGATCGAGCTGGAACTGGAGATCGAAGCGGACCGGATGACGGGCGCGCTGTTCGAACCCCAGGAGGTGGAGGCGGAGCGGACCGTTATCATCAGCGAGCGGCAGGGGGCGGAGAACGATCCGCTTTTCCTGCTGGGCGAGGAGGTGATGGCCGCCGCCTTCCGGGTCCACCCCTACGGCCACGAGACCCTGGGCCATCTGTGCGATCTGGAGGGGATGACACGAGACGACCTGTACCGTCACTACCGCACCTATTACGTCCCCAACAACGCTGTCGCCGTGGCCGTGGGCGACTTCGAGCCGGGGCGGATGCTGGAGCCGATCCGCAAACACTTCGGCCCGATCCCCGCAGGGGAGCTTCCCAACCCCCGCGAGCCCGTGGAGCCAGACCAGCGGGGCGAGCGGCGGGTCGTTCTGGAGGGGGAGGGGAACACCGCCTACCTTACCTTGGTCTTCCACACCCCTCCCGCCGTCGATCCCGACTTCTACCCGCTGGTGGTGCTGGACTCGGTGCTCACCGGAGCCAGCGGGATGACCATCTTCGGCGGCGGCACCACCAACAAGAGCTCCCGCCTCTACCGGGCGCTGGTGGATACCGAGCTGGCGACCCAGGTGGCCGGCAGCCTCATCCCCACCGTGGACCCCTTCGTTTACTCCCTCACCGCCACGGTGCGGTCGGGCCACACGCCGGCAGAGGTGGAGGAACGACTGTGGATGGAACTGGAACGGACAGCGAAAAAGCCTATCACGGAGGAGGAACTGGCCAAAGCGATCAAGCAGGCTAAGGCCCAGTTCGCCTACTCCAGCGAGTCCGTCACCGGCCAGGCCTTCTGGATGGGCTGGAGCGAGATCTTCGCCGACTACACCTGGTTCGAGCGGTACTTGGAACGGCTGAGCGCCGTCACTCTGGAGGACGTGCGACGGGCGGCAGAGAGATACCTGCGCCGGTCCAACAGCACCGTCGGCTGGTATGTACCAACAGCAATGAATGATGAGCCAATGAGCCAACTGGTCATTGTTCATTGACCTATTGGTCATGATAGGGGGGAAATATGTCAATTCCGGGGCCAGAAGACATCGTGCGATGGGAACTGCCCAACGGCATCGTGGTGCTGGTACGGGAGAACCACGCCAGTCCGTCGGTGGTGATCAGCGGCTACCTGCAGGTGGGCTCGTACGACGAGACGGACGAACAGGCCGGGCTGGCCGCCTTCACCGGCTCCGCCCTCGCCCGGGGCACGACCCGCCGCACCTTCGACCAGATCTATGAGGAAGTGGAGTCGGTGGGAGCCAGCTTCGGGATCTCGGCCGGGGTCCACCACACCGGCTGCGGGGCCAAAAGCCTGGCGGAAGACCTGCCGCTGGTGCTGGACGTGCTGGCGGACGTCCTCCGCAACCCCGTTTTCCCGCCGGAGGAGGTGGAGAAACTGCGTGGAGAGATCCTCACCAACCTGGAGGAACGAACCCACGACACCCGCCGGATGGCGGGGCTCACCTTCCGCGAACTGGCCTACCCTCCGGGCCACCCGTACAGCCGCAGCCGGATCGGCTATCCCGAGACCGTCTCCGCCCTCACCCGGGACGACCTGGTCGCCTTCTACCAGGGCGGCTACGGCCCCCAAGGGATGGTCATCGCGGTCGTGGGAGCCGTGGAGGCAGAGAAAGCCATCGATCTGGTGGAGAAGGCCTTCGGCGATTGGGACGGCTCGACCTGTTCGCGCTCCCCCC
>DQUX01000326.1 GCA_015662065.1 Anaerolineales bacterium
CCACCCGCCCCGCCGGCAGGCCCGCCGTCGCCATCCCCAGCCCCCAGGCCAGATCGAACCCGGCCCAGGCGATCAAAACCGTCAGCAGGTTCTCCCCCCACAACCCCGTCAGCCCCGCCGCCAGCATCCCCAGCACGGAAAGGCCCAAAGAGAAATGAGGCTCCGCCACCCGCCCCAGTTGCACCAACGCGCTACCGGCCATCGCACAGGAGAAGGCCAACGCCAAAGGCCACACCTCAGGCCCCGCCAGAAGCGCCGGGGAGGCCCCGAAGAAGGCGGAGGGCCGCCAGGGGGCGAGGATCACCTCCCGCAGCGGCTCCAGAGGGACGAAAAGCACGCCGATAAGGGAAAGCCCCACCCCGGCCGGCAGAATGAACCGCCGGTAGGGCCGGAGATAGGGAAAACAGGCCGCAACCAGGAGGATAAAGAGGGCGGCGAACGGTGCCACAACGGAAAAGACAGGCGCAAAAGGCATAGAACCTCACCGCCGGTTGATCCGGCAAGGTGATATTCTAGCACAGAACCGGGGATTGGGCAACGGAAAACCCACTTCCATTCCCGGCCATTTGCGGCTATAATTCAGTACACAAGTGCGACGCGCTTGGGAGCCGTTAAAGAAGCCAAATCGAGCCGGGAATCCGACCTCGTGAGTATGACAACGGCATGTCGGAGGAGTGCGTCGCACCCTCCCGCCGCTATGCGCGTATAGGACTGGGATACTCAACGGCAAAGAGAGAACCGATGCAACAGATCGTCGAGTGCGTGCCCAATTTCAGCGAGGGCCGCCGACCGGAGGTCATCCAGGAGATCGTCGAGGCGATGCAGGCCATCCCCGGCGTCCAGGTCCTGGACGTCCAGTCGGACGCCGACCACAACCGGACAGTGGTGACGATGGTCGGGCCACCGAAGGCGGTGGAGGAAGCCGCCTTCGCCGGCATCGCCTGCGCCGCCCGGCGGATTGATATGGAGAAGCACCGGGGCGAACACCCCCGCATCGGCGCCGCCGACGTCGTCCCCTTCATCCCGGTGCGGGGGGTCACCCTGGAAGATTGCGTCCAACTGGCCCGACGGCTGGGCCGCCGCGTGGGCGAGGAACTGTCCATCCCGGTCTACCTCTACGAGGCCGCCGCCACCCGGCCGGAACGGGTCAACCTGGCCGACATCCGCCGGGGGGAATACGAAGGGCTCAAGCAGGAGATCGAGACGAACCCCAACCGCGCCCCCGACTTCGGCCCCGCCCGCCTCCCCACCGCCGGCGCGACGGTCATCGGCGCCCGCCCCTTCCTCATCGCCTTCAACGTCTACCTGAACACCGACGATGTGACGGTCGCCCGGCGCATCGCCCGAGCCGTGCGCCACTCCTCCGGCGGCCTGCGTTATGTCAAAGCGCTGGGGCTGCTGGTCGAGGGCCAGGCCCAGGTCTCGATGAACCTGACCGACCTCCGCCGCACCCCCATCCACCGCGTGATGGAGATGATCCGGCGGGAGGCCGCCCGGTATGGTGTGACGATCACCCACAGCGAACTGGTGGGGCTGCTGCCCCAACAAGCCCTGCTGGACGCGGCCGCCTGGTACCTGCAACTGGAACTGGACCCCCGCCAGGTGTTGGAGAACCGGCTGCAGGAGGCGGAGGAGGGAAGCGTCTGCACCGAGTTCCTGGATGCGGTGGCCGCCGGGACCCCCACCCCTGGCGGAGGATCGGTGGCTGCGCTGGCCGGGGCCCTGGCCGCCGCCCTGGCGGCGATGGTCGCCCGGCTGACGCTGGGCCGAAAGAGATACGAACCGGTGCAGGAGGAGATGGAAGCCGTGGTAGCAGTGGCGGAGCGGCTGCGGGCCGACCTCGCCGCCCGCGCCGTCGAGGACGCCGAGGCCTACAACCAGATCCTGGCCGCCTTCCGCCTGCCCAAAGGGACCGATGAGGAGCGGAGCGCCCGCCAGGCGGCCATCCAGGACGCCCTGATCCACGCCGCCGAGGTCCCCCTGGCCACAGCCCGAGACGCGGTGGCAACTCTGGAACTGGCCCGTCAGACAGCCCGGCTGGGCAACGTCAACGCCCGCACCGATGCGATCACCGCCGCCCACCTGAGCCGGGCCGCCTTCGAGGGGGCCGCCCTCAACGTGCGCGTCAACGCCGACCAGGTGAAGGACCGGGAGCGGGCGACCGCGTGGCTCGCGGAGCTGGGGCGACTGCGGCGGCGGTGCGACGCCGCCTTCGAAGAGACCCTCCACTCCCTCGAGAGATAGGAAGGGACCGGCCAATCCGGCCGGGCGGGGCGGAGCGTGAAACAATGAAGAGAGAAATCAGGAAGGAAGTCAAGCGGCTGATCGAGCACGGAGTGACGGCCGCCAAGGCCAAGCGCAAGGAAGAAGCCGAGGACCTGCTGCTCCAGGCCATCGCCCTCGACCCCGATAACGAGCGGGCCTGGCTCTGGCTCAGCGCCGTGGTGGAGGGGATAGAGACCCAGCGGGAATGTCTCGAACGAGTGCTGAAGATCAACCCGGCGAACCCATTTGCGCGCAGCGGCCTCTCCTTCATAAACCACCTGCAGGTGGGATACGAATACCTGGCGGCCCGCGCCCCCTGGATGGCGGGGGTAGAGGACCGCCGGACCACGCTGGCCGATGTGCCCGATCAGAAATGCCCTCGCTGCGGAGCGGTCAACCCGGGATGGGCCTACCTGTGCAACCGCTGCTCCGCCATCCTGGAGCCTGTGGACGTGGCCCGGGTGGCGAAGATGGAGATGCGCAAGAGGAAGGGCTCCCTCCTCCGCCCCTGGATCAGCGCCGCCGTCCTCGACGCCGAACACGCCTTTCGCCCCGAGGTCAGGCTGGCCTCCCCGGCGCGGGCCGTCCTGGCCATCGCCCTGGGAGGGCTGGCCCTCAACCTGCTGCGGGCGGTGGGAACGATGGCGCTGATCACCTTCACCCCGGTCCGCTGGCCCCCCGGCCTGCTGGATCGGCTGGTGGCTGCCCTCCTTGGCGACCAGTTGGGGCTCCTGGTCGGGGGGCTGGTGGCCTGGCTGCTGTTGGCCGGGGCGACCCAGGCCATCGCCCGCTCTCTGGGCGGAGCAGGCGCCCCCCAAGTCCACTATTACCTGACGGCAGTGGCGGTCTCCGCCTGGATGCCCATCGCCGGAGTGGTCGGCCTGATCTGGTGGGCGGCTGCTCTGTCTATCCCCCAGGCCTCTACGCCGCTGATCGCCGCCCTGGCCTGCGGGCTGCTCTTCTTCTACGCCGCGACGCTGCTGGTGCAGGCGATGGAGACCACCCATAGCCTGCCGCCGTTCCGGGAGACGACGACCGTGGGATTGCTGCTGACAATCTGTACGCTGGTCTACGCCGGCCTGGTCGCCGTCAGTCCACCGGCCCTGCAGGCCGCCCTGCTGAAGGTGGTGCAGATCCTCCTCTTCCCCCTCTCCCCCTAGCTGCCCCCCGCTACGGGGTGGAGGAGAACCAGCGCCGACGCAGCCGCGCCAGCGTCCCATCCGCCTCCATATCCGCCAGCGCCTCGTCAACAGCCCGCAGGAGACCCCGGTCCTCCCGCCGCACCGCCACCGCGTAGGGCTCCTCCGTCACCATCTCCTCCACAACCTGGAGACGACCCCCCGCCCACGCCAGCGCGGATAGATGGTCCACCAGCGCCGCGTCCGCCTCCCCCTCCGTCACCCCCGCCAGCGCCTCGTCGGCGGTCTCACAGGGCAGGACCAGCAGCCCCACCAGCCGCCGCTCCCAGGCCCGCGCCACCACATCCCCCTCGCTGCCGAACTCCACCGCCAGCACCCGACCCGCCAGGTCCTCCATTCCCCCGATCCCCTCCGTCCCCTCCGCCACCACCAGCACCTGCCCGGCGTCGAAGTAGGGGGCCGAGTAGGCGAAAGCCGCCGTCCGGCTCGGGTCTACGTACAGGGCGGAGATCGCCACATCCACCCGGCCGGCGGTCAGCGCATCGTACAGGCCGTCATAGGGGAGGTTGGCCACAAACTGCGCCTCCACCCCCAACCGTGCCGCCACCTCCCGCGCCAGGTCTACGTCGAAGCCCACCAACCCCCTCCCCTCGTCCACATACTCAAAGGGCGGGAAACTGGCATCCATCCCTACCCTCAGCACCCCGCTCTCCAACACCCGGTCCAGACCGTCAGGAGTAGAGCGGCAACCGATCAGGAGAATGGTCAATGAGATAATGACCAACGGGCCGGCGAGGAAACGTCGCTCATTGATCATTGACTCATCGTTCATTGCTCATTTCCTGTGTAGGTTTGGACAGCCCGGTAGACAGCCCTGGGCCGGAAATCGTCGGTGACGAAGGTGTAGTAGTCCTGGTAGTTGTGAAGGGGAGCGGGGTAGCGGAAGGCCCACATCGCCACCGCCTGGCACCAGGGCCAGTGCTGGCGGGCCCATTCGTAGGCGCGGACGGTGTAGGAGACCCGCTGGGCAGGGCGGACGGCCCGGGCCCAACGAGGGTGGTCGTTCCAGCCGGCCTCGGTGATGTAGATCGGCTTGTCCCCATCCCCGTGGGCCACCATCACCGCCCGCAGAAGTTCGGTGCGGCGGAAGTTGACCACGTCGGCGGCGGGGTCGGCCTCCGGGGGGAAACCCAGCCCATAGGCGTGAACCGCCAACCCGTCGAAGGTGGGGGCCGCGCCGGCTTCGTACATCGCTCTCAAGTAGTCCAGGTCGTTCAGGCCGACCGGGCTGCCGAAGGGCTCCAGGGTGGGGGCCAGCGCGCCCGCCAACACCACCACCTCCGGGTTGGCCCCGTGGGCCGCCGGGTAGACCGCCCGCAGCATCTCCACGTAACCGGCGGGGTCCACCGGCCGGTACCCCCACTCGAAGCTCAGGTTGGGCTCGTTCCAGATGACAATGTGGTCCACCTCCCCCCGGTACCGGGCGACGAAGGCGGCGACGAAAGCGGCGAAGTCGTCGTACTCCCCGGCGTCAAGGTAGGTAGGGGTGGTCTCCTCGGGTCGGGCCCAGCCGGGCACCCATCCCATCCGGGCGATCACCGTCAGCCCCTGGGCGCGGGCGTGCTCGATGACCACGTCGGCGTGCGACCAGTCGAAGCGGCCCGGCTGCGGCTCGTAGTAGGCCCAGGGGAAGAACTCCACGGTCCAGGGCGCGCCCATCTCCCGCACCATCTGCAAGGTGCGCTGAATCTTCCACTCCTCCACCTCATCGGTAAGGCGGGTGTGAACGCCGACCAGGGGATTGGCGGTGACCACCTCCCGAGGCGGGCCGACGACCACCAGGACGGGGGGCGGACGAAGGGACCAAAGGACGAAGAGGGCCAGGGCCAAGCGGGGCAGGAGGGATCGGCAGAGCTTGCCAAGAGGAAACTGCCCCAGGCCCCGCATCAGTCTGCCCTCCTCAATTCTAACCGCAAAACGCAGAGAAGCCCAAGAAAACTTTGCGCCCTTTGCGCTCTCTGCGGTTTATCCTTCCGCCGTTTCCAGCCGCAGGTCGGCGTAGCCGATCAGCCGGATCCCCCGCTCCTCGATACGCCGACGCACCCGGGGGTCCATCAGGGCCCGGTAGTCCTCCGCCCGCCAGCCCTCGGTGCCCGGATGGCAGAGGATCTCCGTGCTCCCCTCCGGCAGCCGGCCCAGGATCTCCAGCAGGACCTCCGCCGTGCGCGCCCCATCCTGGGAGAAAGAGGACTCCCAGTAGTTGGTCCGGGATAGTCCCCGTCGGTCCACCATCCTCCGGTACCGTCGCCCTTGCCGGAGGATGAACCAGATCGGGAAGCCACCGTAGCTGGCCGAGAGCGCCGGCGCCTTCTGCTCCAGCGCGTCGTCGAAAGGCAGCCGCACCGGGATGCGACCATACGCCTCCGCCAACTCCACGCTCAGACGGAACCAGGCGGGGAAGACGTAGGGGTAGTGGCAGTGAAGGTCCAGGTGGGAGGGGGGGCGGCCCGTGTCGGCGATGAACCGCTCGATCTGGGCCCGCCACTCCGCCCTGAGCTGGGCCAAGGAGAGCAGGGGATAGCGGACCAAGAGCGGGCCGCCGTTGCGGAAGCGGCCCTGGCGGTCCACCAGCGTAGACACCTCCCCCGACGGCAGCACCGGCCGGCCGTCGTTCATCACCAGATGGACCCCGGCGTCCCACTCGGGATGCTCCCGCAGGAGAGCGGCCGCCTTCGGCCAGTCGGGCTGGTTCACCATCGCGCTCGCGCTGGTGACAACCCCGACCTCGAAGAGGGCGCCGATAGCCTCCACCGTGCCCGCCGGGTAGCCCAGGTCGTCGGCGTGGATGATCAGGTAACGGGTCATTGTTGCTCCCTCCTCCGCCAATATACACCGGTTGGCGAAGGAGTACAAGCCTGATGGACGATCACGGCTCATTTGAAGTTGCCAAAGGATATGCTATACTCAGTCACGGACCAGTCAGATCTCAGGCTCCCGGCGGGTCTGTGACCCGCGTCTTTGGCCGAAAGATGCCGTTTTCAGCCCAAGTCGGGGGCCCCAGACCCCCTCAGAGCATAGAGA
>DQUX01000246.1 GCA_015662065.1 Anaerolineales bacterium
CCGCCCCCCTTGCTGGAGCTCTACCGGGCAGAGTGGGAGATCATGGTCACCTGGAGCTTAGAAGGGCTGACGGTCCTGTTGGTGCACGGTCCTATATATTTGGGCACCATCGGGCCGGGCATTTACGAGCCGGAGGGGGGCTTCGGGGCCTTGGAAGCGGTCGAAAACCCGGTGCTGGTCCTGACTAACCTTGCCCAGCAGGTGAGCTTGTCGGTGCGGGCGCTTTCGGCAGCCTACCCAGCCGATTTCCCGGGGGGGCCGAGGCCATCTGGCAGGATTTGGCGTTGCGGGTGGATGGCGGAACCTACCTTCCCCTTGGGGAGGGACGGATCGGGCTTGGGATCGTTTCTGGCCCCGGGTGGCGGAGGTATCTCATCGACTATCGGTACCAGGTCGACGAGCGGGACGTCCCCGGCGAGTACGGGGCGGTGTTGGAGTATACGGTGACGACGCCATGAGAAAACCGGGAAGAATCGCACTGCTGCTGCTGGTCTGGCTTGTGTGGGGGGCGGCCCTGGCACAGGAGGAAACCCAGGACACGGCCAATGTATCCTGGATCGTGGCTGGCTGCTGGCTGGCGCTGCAGGTACACCCTGAGGTGAACCTAGGGGTAGCCAGCGCCGAGGTTTTCTTGACCTTGGGATATCTAGAGGACGTAACCGACAACCCCATCGTGATCGTGACGAACTGCGCCGACTGGGAGCTTCAAGCGAGCCTGACCTGGACCCCCCCGCCGGACTACCCCCAGGAAGGGGACGGCCTGGCGGACTTCCACTGGTGGGTGATCTCCGGAAGCGGCCCAGGGCTGATAACCTATCAGGGTTCCCCGGACCGTGCCGGGGACGGCCAGGTGGCTGAGGGCAAGGGCCCCGGGGAGGTGACCCTGCTCATGGGCTATCGTTATGATCTTGACCTGAACGATGTTCCAGGGCAGTATCAGGTCTTGATCCTGTACACGGTTACTGGACGATAAGGTGGTTCAAATGAAGCGGTTGTTATTGCTCGTGGCGGGATTGGGCTTCGGCTTTGTGGCATGGGGGCTGCAGATCTCCCAAATCGAGTTCGACCTGGTGGTGGAACAAGACCAGGTGTACTCCCTCACCTTCCTGGTGCGCAACGACGCCGAGCGGGCACAGACCATCACCCTCTATCTCGGCGATTGGGACCGGGATCTCAACGGAACCAACCGGTTCTACCCCCCAGGCACCATGGAACGTTCGCTTGCCGGTTGGCTTTCCTTGCCCTTCACCCAGCTCGCCCTGGCCCCGGAGGAGGCGGCGGAGGTAACGGTGGAGCTCTCGGTCCCCTCCTCAGAACAGGTCTCATTGGCCGGCACCTACTGGGGGATCATCTTCGTCCAGGGGGAGCCCCGAGCGATGGAGCAGGCCGGTACCACGGTGATGGCCATCGAACGGTTTGGGGTCAAAGTGTACGCTACCATCGCCGGCACCGAGGTCTCGGAAGGGAGGGTTACCAAGCTGGAGGTCACCCCGGGGGAGGAGGGCTACCAAGTGGTGATCTACTACGAGAACACCGGGAACGTACATCAGCGGGTGAGTGGGACGTTAGAGGTGATCGACCGGACCGGGGCGGTGGTACAGGAACTGGAGCTGGGGGAGTTCCCCATCTTGCCGGGGGCGGTCCGGCGGGTGGCAGCCGACCTCCCCCCGCTGGTGCGCGGCATCTATCAACTGCGGGCGGTGATGGACTATGGGGGCGAGACCTTGGTGGCCGGGGTGACGGTGTTGCGGGTTAGATCGTAGCGCTGAAGGGGCGGCCATATCTTCCTCGGGCAGCTCGCCCGGGTCACAGAACCAGGTTGAAGCCAGGGGTATATCCCGACTCCCCGTCGAACGCCGACCGCGCTGGGGGCGAAAAGCCCCGAAAATTTCCATATCCCCGGTGAATCAGATTGCACTCCGCTTGCCAAGCGGATAGTTTTTAATAGTGA
>DQUX01000231.1 GCA_015662065.1 Anaerolineales bacterium
ACCTCCATCCCGCAGGCGGCGCACGCACCGGCCCGCATCACCGACACCGCCAGCCCTCCCTTGGTTCGGCGCAGAACCCGATAGGCCTCCATATCTTCCGGCGGGATAGAGGGAAGGAGCGCCTCCCGATCCTGCGCGACCTTCGCCAGCCGGGCCTCCAACTGTTCCTTCTCCGCCCGCAGCGCAGCCTGGTCGCTTGCCCAGGTCGCCTCCACATCCTCCAGTCGCGCCTGAGCCTGCCCCTGGGCCGCCTCCGCCTCCTCCCGGACGATCATCGCCTCCAGCAGATCCTCTTCTCTCCTCTCCAGGAATCGCTTGAGGGAGGCGACCTTGGCCTGAAGGTCGCCCAGCTCCTTGGGGTTGCGGATGCTTCCCCCGTAGAGCCTTCGCTCAGAGGCAGCGATCTCGTTCTTGATCCCCTGCACCTCCAGCTCCAGATCCCGCTGGCGGATGGCCCACTGCTGCGCCCGGTCGGCGGCGTCCTGGGCCGCCTTTCGGGCCTGTCGCAGCGCCGGGCTCTCCCCCAGAGATGCGGCGATCTCGGATAGCCGGCCGCGAGCCCGCTCTTCCTCCATATCCAGTTGCTGCAACCGGTACAGACGGGCGGCACGGCCCATAGCGACCTCCCCCGGCGAGTTGCTCAGGAGTCTATCATCGTGGAGATGGAGGGATCTCCCCTGGCCCGCCGGTGGCGGAGAACGACAAACGCCGCTCCGGCGACGAGCAGGATCAGCCCCACCCACTGGGCGGCCGCCAGCGGGCCGACCATCCAGGCGTCAGGGCGGAAGAACTCGATCCAGAAGCGGCCCAGACCATACCCCATCACATATCCGGCGAAGATGTCCCCCGGCAACAACCGGTCCTCCAGCTTCCGCGCCAGGACGGCCAGGGTGATGAACAGAGCCAGGGTCCAGAGAGACTCGTACAGAAACGTCGGATGGAAAAGGGTCTCCTCTGGATACTGGCTGATGGGGTACATCGCCAGACGGTGGTCGGCGTCGATCCGGACCCCCCACCAGGAGGAGCTGGTGGGCGGTCCGTACAGTTCCTGGTTGATGAAGTTGCCCCAGCGGCCAATGGCCTGCCCCAGGGCCAGCCCCGGCCCACCCAGGTCCAGCAGGGTGAGGATGGGGAGTTTGTGGTAGCGGGCGTAGACGACCACCCCCAGCACCCCCCCGATGATCGCCCCGTAGATGCCCAGGCCGCCATACCAGATCTTGACGATGTCCTCGGGATGTTCCCGATACCATGACCAGCCCAGGCCGCCGCCCTGGGGGCTGGAGAAGACGTGGTAGAGGCGGGCGCCGATGATCCCCAGGATGACGCAGACGACCAGCCCGTTCCAGATGTGATCGGACGCGATCCCCTTCCGTGGGGCCTGGCGGGCGGCGTAGACCGTGCCCAAAAGGACGCCGGTGACGATGAGGATGCCGTACCAGTGGATCGAAAGGGGACCGATATGCAGAGCGACAGGGTCAACAGGTGGAACCATTCTCCCTCCTCAGCTCTCAATCTAGGCGGATTATACCACAATTTCGACGGGCCGACACCTTGCCCCACCCCCTGATTTGGAGTACAATATGCCGAGCTATGGAGGGCACACTTCTCAACAACCGCTACCGGCTGGTGGAGCTGGTCGGCTCCGGGGGGATGGCGATGGTCTACAAGGGAGTAGACACCCTCCTCCACCGTCCCGTCGCCATCAAGGTCCTGCGCGAGGCCTACGCCAGCGACCCGGCCTTCCTGGCCCGTTTCCAACGGGAGGCGCGAGCGGCAGCCCAGTTGGACCATCCCAACGTGGTCACCGTCTACGATGTGGGGCAGGACGGCGAGCAGCACTACATCGTGATGGAGTACGTGGACGGCGAGGACCTGAAAACCCTGGTCCGCCGCGAGGGGCAGTTAGGGGTAGACCGGGCGGTGGACATCGCGGCGCAGATCGCGGCCGGGGTGGGCCACGCCCACAAGGCCGGCATCATCCACTGCGACATCAAGCCCCAGAACGTGCTGGTGACCCAGGAGGGGGTGGTCAAGGTGACCGACTTCGGCATCGCCCGCGCCCTCTCCGAATCCGGCATGACGGACTCAGAGGTGGTCTGGGGCAGCCCCCTCTACTTTTCCCCCGAGCAGGCGGCAGGGGAGCGACCCACGCCCGCCTCCGATGTCTACAGCATCGGCGTGGTGTTGTATGAGATGCTGGCCGGCGCCCCACCCTTCCAGGCGGAGAAGCCCGCTGCCCTGGCCCTGATGCACATTCGGGAGGAGCCTCTCCCCCTATCCACACGCAACCCCCACGTGCCCCCTCAACTGGATTGGATCGTCCGCAAGGTCCTGTCCAAGGAACCCTCCGCCCGCTACCGGACGGCGGAGCAGTTGGCGCTGGTGCTGCGGGAGTACAGGGGGCGGGGGGAGCAGGCCACAGGCCTCTACCCCCTTCCGCCCGCCCTCGCC
>DQUX01000229.1 GCA_015662065.1 Anaerolineales bacterium
ATCTTGACAGAGCTTGAGGAGAACCAATCCATCTTTGGAATCCACCGCTCCCTTTTCTACACTCCTCAAAAGGACAGCCCCTACTCCACCACCGTCTTCGGCCACCATCTGACCACCCCCATCGGGCCGGGGGCGGGGCCCCATACCCAGCTTGCCCAGAACATCCTCTGTGCCTGGCTCTCCGGCGCCCGGTTCATCGAGCTGAAGACGGTGCAGATTATGGACGAGCTGGAGATCCCCCGGCCCTGCATCGATATGGAGGACGAGGGGTACAACGTCGAGTGGTCTCAGGAGCTGAGGCTGGACCAATCGGCCAGTGAGTACGTCAAGGCGTGGGTGCTGATCCACATCCTCCGCCGGGTCCTGGGCTTCGAGGGGCGCGTTCCCTTTGGAACGGTCTTCAATATGAGCGTTGGCTACGACCTGGAGGGGATTCAGAGCCCTCCGATGATCCGCTTTATGGACAGGCTGGAGGATGCGTCCGAGGAGATCGCCGAGATCCGGGCGGTCCTGCGGGAGAGGTTCCCCCAATTCGCCGACATCCAGATTCCCTCCCGGCTCACGGACAACGTCACTCTTTCGACTATGCACGGCTGCCCCCCGGACGAGATCGAGCGGATCGGCCGGTATCTGCTGGAGGAGCGGGGGCTGCACACCGCGATCAAGCTGAACCCCACGCTGTTGGGCCGGGAGACGGTGATGCGCATCCTCCACGGCCATCTTGGCTACACGGAGATCCACATCCCCGACCGCGTGTTCGAGCACGACCTCCAGTACGACCGGGCCGTGGAGCTGATCCAGGCGCTGAAGAAGGTTGCTGCGGAGCGGGGTCTGACCTTCGGAGTCAAGCTGAGCAACACCCTGGCGATGGCGAACCACAAGGGCACCCTCCCCGGTGACGAGATGTACATGTCGGGGCGCGCTCTCTACCCCATCACCATCCATCTCTTCCACAAGCTCTCGCGGGAGTTCGACGGCGACCTGAACGTCTCCTATTCCGCCGGGGCGGATGCGCTCAACGTGACGCGGGTCCTGGCCGCCGGCGCCTGGCCAGTCACGGCGGTCTCCGACCTGCTGAAGCCGGGCGGTTACTCGAGGCTCCTTCAGTACCTGGAGGAGCTGGAGCGGGAGATGCGCCGGCGGGGGGTGACGAGCCTGGAGGAGCTGGCCCACGACAAACTGGCCAACCTGGAGCGGGAGGCTGCCTGGGCGCTGGAGGATCCGCGGTACAAGAAGGGCTATCATCCCTACGGCCTTCCCAAGGTCGAATCGGAGCTGGGCCTGCTCGATTGCGTCACCGCTCCCTGCGTGGCGCAGTGCGCGGTCCGGCAGGATGTGCCCGAGTACGCCTGGCTGATTGCCCAGGGGGAGTACGACCGGGCGCTGGAGGTGGTGCTCTTCCGCAACCCTCTCCCGGGGGTGACCGGCTACGTCTGCACCCATCTGTGCCAGACCCGCTGCACGCGGAACAACTACGAGGAGCCGGTCGCCATCCGGGCGCTGAAACGGTTCGCCGCCGAGAGGGGGAGGGTGACCCTGAGGGCGGCCGAACCGACCGGTCATAAGGTGGCCGTGGTCGGCAGCGGCCCCTCGGGGCTGGCCGCCGCCTACTTTTTGGCCTTGAACGGCGTCCAGGTGACCGTCTATGAGGCCAAGGACCGACCGGGGGGTATGCTGGCCATCGCCCCGACCTTCCGGCTGCCGGAGGCGATCGTCCGGGAGGACATCGACCGCATCGAGGGGCTGGGGGTGAAGCTCCTGCTCTCCCATCCCATCACCAACCCGCCGGAGAGGCTTCTGGAGGACGGATTCGACGCCGTCTATATCGCTTCGGGCGCTCAGCGGGATGCCCGGCTGGGCATCGAGGGGGAGGAGGGTGGGGGGGTCTATCACGCCCTCGACTTCCTCGGCCGGGTGCGGCGGGGCGAGGAGGTGGGGCTGGACGGCAGGGTTCTGGTCATCGGCGGCGGCAACTCGGCGATGGACGCCGCCAGGACGGCTATGCGGCTCGCCGGGGGGCCAGTAACCGTCGTCTACCGGCGGACCCGGGCGGAGATGCCCGCCGACGAGGAGGAGATCGAGGACGCGCTGGTGGAGGGGGTGGCGCTGGAGGAGCTGGCCTCCCCCACCAGGATCCTCCTGGAGCGGGGACAGGTCGTCGGGCTGGAATGCGTCCGCAATCGGCTGGGGGAGCCCGGGCCGGACGGGAGGAGAAGGCCGGTCCCCATCGAGGGCAGCCGGTTCCAGATCGAGGCGGACGCCATCATCATTGCCATTGGGCAGACCCCCGACGTCGCTTTCCTCGACGGGAGCGCGGTCTCTCTGCACAGGAATGCGACCATTGCCGTCGATCCTCAGACGGGACTGGCGGGGGAGGGGCGTGTCTATGCGGGAGGGGACGCGGTGCGGGGGCCCGCCACCATCATCGAGGCGTGCGCCGATGGACGGAGGGCGGCCGAGGCGATCTGCCGACAGTTGGGGGTGCCGTTTGCGCGGCCTGCCACCTCGCTTCCCACGCTTTCCGAAGAGGAGATCGGGCGGGTCAAGCGGGTCCGCGCTGTGAAGGTGGCCCAGCGCCGAGGGGAGGCGCTCCCGCCCGACCGACGCACCGGCTTCGACCTGGTCGAGGCGACGCTGACGGAGGAAGCAGCGCGGGCCGAGGCGGGGCGGTGCGTGCAGTGCTCCAGCTTCTGCGATAAGTGCGTGGAGGTATGCCCCAACCGGGCCAACTACACCTTCTTCATCTCACCTGTAAACCTGACGGTGCCCCTGCTCTCCTGCCGGCAGGAAAGGCTGGCGGTGACAGGGGAGGAGGTCTTCAGGATCGAGCAGGCCCGCCAGATCGTCCACGTGGATGATCTCTGCAATGAGTGCGGCAACTGTGCCACTTTCTGCGTCCACGCAGGCCGGCCCTACCTGGATAAACCCCGGCTCTTCCTGGACCGGAACGACTTCAAGCGGGAGGAGGACAACGCCTTCTACATCGAGCGAGACGGGAGGGACTGGGTGATCCTGAGGCGCGAGGGTGGGCGGGAATCGCGGCTGAGGGTGGAAGAGGGTGGTGATGTAGCGATGTTTGAGAACGGGGCCCTCCGTATATCCGTCTCGCTCCCCGATTTTCGCATCATGTCTATGGAGCTCAGGCAACCGTTTTCGGGGGCCTTCTCCCTGGCGGAGGCGGTGGAGATGTACGTGATCCTCAGGGGGATCACCACCTCCTTGCCTTTCCTGCCGGTATGACGGCCAGCGTCGAGCGTCAAATATCGAGCATCGGGTATGAACAAACAGCCCAACTCCCGTATGTGCTTCGTCTGCGGGCGGCAGAACCCGGTCGGGCTGAAGATGGACTTCTATGAGGACCCGGAGGCCGGGCAGGTGCGGGCCGAGTTCGTCGTGCCCGAGGACTACCAGGGATACCCCGGCGTGGTCCACGGCGGCATCGTCGCCGCCATCCTCGACGAGGTGGCGGGGCGGGCGGTGCTGATCGGGGGCTCCGAGGAGAACCTGATGGTGACCCTGCGCCTCACCATCCGTTACCGCCGCCCGACCCCCACCGGCACGCCGCTGACCGCTGTGGGGTGGGTGAGGCAGGCGGGTGGGGTGGGAGCCCGGGTGTCTGGGGAGATCCGCCTGCCCGACGGCGCCGTCACCGCTGAGTGCGAGTCCATCCTGGGGGCGGTGCCGGAGTCGTTCCGGGATCGCTGGGAGGAGGAACGGCCGTACTGGAAGGTGTATGGTTGACCGGACGATGGTCGCGCGCTGGCCCTCCCTCCGCACGGCGGCCGCGGCCCGCCGGACTGCCCGATGTGCTCCTCGGTGTGCTCTCTGTATTGCAGAGCTGTCTCCACGATCTGGCGGTACCGGTACCGGTCCGATCGGGTGGTCTGTGAGAGGTGCTCGCTGAGGAGCGCCGTTTCCTCCTGATCGCGGGCCAGGCGTGCGAGAAGCCCCGCCAGCGTCGGCTCGGCGACCAATGTGGCCGCGATGCGATCCGGCCAGGTGGATGGGTTCCCCTCTCCTTCGACCTGCAGCCCGGTTGCCGTCTGGGCGAAGAACTCCTGCATCCATCGCTCGGTGATGGAGAGGTGGGCCAGCACCTCTTTCACCGCCCCCCCTTCGTCTGGGCGCTGTTCTGCTCCCTCCTCGCTCAGCCCCTCTGTCGCCTCTGCCAGCGCGGCGTTCAGTCGGGCCTGCCGCTCCCGCAGCCGGGCCGCTGCCTCCCCCGGGTCGTCCGGCACCTGGACTGGCTTTCGCTCCTTCAGTGAGGCCTGAACCGCCAGCCGCTTATACTGGAGTCTGGCAAGTTTTCAGAATCCCCATATCTTGGGGTTAGTGGCAACAGAGCGGTCAAGGGGCGGGTTCGTAGTAGCGGCTTCAGCCGCCCTTGCCCCTTTGGAACGGCTAAAGCCGTCACTACGAACCAAAAACGTGAATAGGGATTCACGGGCACGCCTGGGTGAAGCGATGGGTTGACGAGTTGAGGACTTCGCGGTATAATCCCTGCGCTGGTGGTCCTCGGTAGCTCAATGGGTAGAGCGGCCGGCTGTTAACCGGTTGGTTGCAGGTTCGAGTCCTGCCCGAGGAGCCTGGAGATGGCTTTTGCGTGGAGCCGTCGGTCATAAGTGAGGTGGCCCGGCCGCCCTTGGCCGGGTCTTATCGTGAAGGCAAGCGACGCGCAGACCGGACGGGGGCGCGTTTTATTTTGGCAAATGGTCGCCGGGCCGCAATTTTGACGATTTTCATATTCTATGTTATACTTTAAGTTCGCAATTCTGTTGTGATGTTTCTACTCCGGGGGATTTGTGGGGGGAGGAATGCAGACTTCGAACTTGGGCAGTAAGTCCTACGCGCGTATCGTTGGCTCACTGAGCCTGCCAGCGCTGATCGAGGTCCAACTGGAGTCTTACCGTTGGTTTCAGGAGCAGGGGCTCAAGGAGCTTCTCGACGAGATTTCGCCCATCGAGAGTTACACCGGAACCCTTCGGCTTCACTTCCCCAGTTCCAAGCCCGAGAGCGCGCAGTTCGGGCTGAGCTACCGCTTCGGCGAGCCGAACTACTCGCAGGAGGAGTGCCTGGAGCGGGATGTCACCTATTCGGTGCCCCTCTACGTGGACGTCGCTCTGGAGAACCGGGAGACGGATGAGATCATCAAGACGGAGATCTTCCTGGGCGACTTCCCGTTGATGACCGAAAACGGCACTTTCATTATCAACGGGACCGAGCGGGTGGTGGTCAGCCAGCTCATCCGCTCCCCGGGCGTCTACTTCGACGTCGAGGAGGACCGCGCCACCGGTCGGCGACTCTGTATGGCCAAGCTGATCCCCGACCGGGGGGCCTGGATGGAGTTCGAGAGCCGCAAGACCGGCTACCTCACTCTCAAGTTCAACCGTAAGCGGACCATCCCGATCACCATCATCCTGCGTGCCCTGGCGGCAGTGGATGATGGGGTGGGCTCCAACGTCCTCTCCGAGGGGACCGACGAGGAGCTCCTGGAGCTGTTCGCCGACGTAGACGTCCTCCCTGACATCCGGTGGATCCCCACTACCATCCGTCAGGAGCCCCACTGGGAGCCCCGGGATGACCGTACGGTCGCCCAGGAGGCACTCTTGGAGTTCTACCGCCGGATGCGTCCGGGCGACCCGCCCACGCTGGAGAACGCGGAGGAGTTCCTGGTCTCTCAGCTCTTCGACGAGCGACGCTACGACCTGCAGCGGGTGGGGCGGTACAAGCTGAACCAGCGGTTGGGCCTGGACCTGCCGGTGGAGCAGCGGACGGTGACCAAGCAGGACATCGTCGCCCTGGTCCAGCATATGATCCGCATCAACAACGGTATCGAGGATGCTGACGACGTGGACCACCTGGGCAACCGACGGGTCAAGACCGTCGGCGAGCTGATCCAGAGCAAGTTCCGCGTGGGCCTCCTGCGGATGGAGCGGGTGGTCAAGGAGCGTATGTCGCTACGCAGCGAAACGGAACCACCCACCCCGGTCAACCTGATCAACATCCGCCCGGTGGTCGCCGCCATCCGGGAGTTCTTCGGCTCCAGCCAGCTCTCCCAGTTTATGGACCAGACCAATCCGCTGGCGGAGCTGACCCACAAGCGGACGCTCTCGGCGCTGGGGCCGGGAGGGCTGCGGCGGGAGCGGGCTGGCTTCGAGGTGCGGGATGTCCACCACTCCCACTACGGGCGCATCTGCCCCATCGAGACCCCCGAGGGACCCAACATCGGCCTCATCGGTCGTCTGGCCACCTACGCGCGGGTCAACGACTTCGGCTTCATCGAGACCCCCTACCGGCGTGTGATCCGCTCCGTGCCCCCCACGGTGGAAACGCTCACCGGGGAGACGTTGCGGGAGTCGGTGGTGGACCCCGAGAGCGGGGAGGTGGTGGCCGAGGCGGGCACCGAGGTCACGCCGGAGGTGGCCGAGCGGATCGCGGCTCTCGGTCTTCCCGATGAGGTGCCGGTTCGCCCGCGGGTGACGGGCGAGATCGTCTACCTTTCCGCCGATAAGGAGGAGCGGTACACCATCGCCCAGGCCAATGCCAAGCTGGACGAGTGGGGCCACTTCGTCCACCCGCGCATCTCGGCCCGCCGGGGCGAGGAGTTCCTGCTCTCCACCCCGGGACAAGTGGATTTCATCGATGTGGCCCCTTGCCAGATCGTGGGGATTTCCGCCGCCCTCATTCCCTTCCTGGAGCACGACGACGCCAACCGCGCCCTGATGGGCTCCAACATGCAGCGCCAGGCGGTCCCCCTCATCCGGCCGGAGTCCCCCCTGGTCGCCACCGGCATCGAGAGGCAGGCGGCGGTGGACTCCGGGCAGGTGGTCCTGGCCGAGGCGGATGGCGAGGTGGTGGGCGTCACGGGGGATCGGATCGTGGTGCTGGGGGAGGACGGCCGGCGGCGCGTCTACTCGCTCCGCAAGTACGATCGGTCGAATCAGTCCACCTGCATCGATCAGCAGCCCATCGTCTATAAGGGGCAGAGGGTCAAGAAGGGGCAGGTCTTGGTGAACACCTCCTCCACCCAGAACGGGGATCTCGCCCTGGGCCACAACGTTCTCTGCGCTTTCATTTCGTGGGAGGGGGGGAACTTCGAGGACGCGATCCTCATCAGTGAGAGCCTCATCTGGGAGGACAAGTTCACCTCTATCCACATCGAGAAGCACGAAGCGGAGGCGCGGGATACCAAGCTGGGGCCGGAGGAGATCACGCGGGACATCCCCAACGTCGGCGAGGATGCGCTGAAGGACCTGGACGAGGATGGGATCATCCGCATCGGCGCCGAGGTCGGCCCCTCCGACATCCTGGTGGGCAAGATCACTCCCAAGGGGGAGAAGGAGCTGACCCCCGAGGAGAAGCTGCTCCGGGCCATCTTCGGCGAGAAGGCGCGGGAGGTAAAGGACTCGAGCCTCCGTATGCCCCACGGCGAACGGGGCAAGGTGGTGGACGTCAAGGTCTTCGACCGGGAGGAGTATCGGGACCTGCCCGCCGGTGTGGAGCGGATGGTTCGGGTGGGCGTGGCCCAGCGCCGCAAGATCACCGAGGGGGATAAGATGG
Organism: Anaerolineales bacterium; assembly: GCA_015662065.1. Classification (GTDB taxonomy): domain Bacteria; phylum Chloroflexota; class Anaerolineae; order B4-G1; family DUEL01; genus SZUA-1492. Next base: position 7,561 of record DQUX01000229.1, read on the forward strand.
CCGGTCGCCACGGCAACAAGGGGGTCATCTCCCAGGTGGTGCCCGTGGAGGATATGCCTTTCCTGGAGGATGGGACCCCCATCGAGCTGATCCTGAACCCCCTAGGGGTGCCGGGGCGGATGAACATCGGGCAGGTGCTGGAGACCCATCTGGGGTGGGCGGCCAGTCGTCTGGGCTTCCGCGTCATCAGCCCCGTGTTCGATGGTGCCACCGAGGACCAGATCGCGGCGGAGCTGGCCCGGGCGTGGCTGATCGACCGGGCCTGGAAGGAGATCGCCGAGCGGGCCTGGTCCTGGCTGAAGGCCCAGGAGTATCCCTTGGAGACCCTCACCGACGACGACGAGGCGCGTCTGCTGTACATCCTGACCTGGCTGGGCGACCGGGGGTACGACGAGGGCATGCTGGTTGAGGATGAGGTTTACGCCCGCCGCTCCGTCCTGAAGGAGTGGTTGAGGGAGCGGGGGTACGATCCCGAAGTTTTCCTCCTCTTTGAAGACGACGACCGGCCGCTGGCCGAGCAGGAGCGGATGGATCGGGCCGCCCGGGTGGTCTGCCTGCGCATCTGGCTGGAGGACCGGGGGCGGGATACGGCCGAGATGGAGGACGAGGAGGTCGAGCTGCTGGCGACGCAGGTCAGCCTGGAGCTGAGGGACCCGTTGCCGACGCTGGGGAAGATGATCCTCTACGACGGCAAGACCGGCGAGCCCTTCGACCAGCCGGTGACGGTGGGCATGATCTATATGATGAAACTGGCCCACATGGTCGAGGACAAGGTCCACGCCCGCTCCACCGGCCCCTACAGCCTGGTCACCCAGCAGCCGCTGGGGGGAAAAGCCCAGTTCGGCGGCCAGCGGTTCGGTGAGATGGAGGTCTGGGCCCTGGAGGCCTACGGGGCGGCCTACACGCTCCAGGAGATGCTCACCGTCAAGTCGGACGACGTGCAGGGGCGGGTCCGCACCTACGAGGCCATCGTCAAGGGAGAGCCGATCACCGAGTCCGGCGTTCCCGCCTCCTTCCGGGTCCTCGTCAAGGAGCTCCAGAGCCTGGGGCTGGCGGTGGAGGCGGTGACGGAGGGTGGTGACGTTCTCCACTTCGGCCGAGAGGATACGCAGCCGCGCGTCCCCCGCCTGGCGATGGGCCTTCTCGGATTGGGGGATCGGGGGCGGCGTGGCCCGTTTGACTAGAAAACGGCATTGTGGTAGAATATATGGTCGTTGGAGGGTGGCAGCCAGATCCCCTGCCGCCCGGTTGACAACTGATTTGCGAAGTAAGGAGGCCATCGGAACGGTGGATGGCCTTCTTCACTGACCTTTGACCTTTGCAGGGGGGAATGACGTGCCCACCATCAATCAGTTGGTTCGCAAGGGAAGAAAGCCCAAGCGCAAGAAGTCGAAGGCGCCGGCGCTGCAGTACATCTTCAACTCCTATCGGCAGCGGCGGAGCCGGGCGCCGAAGGGCGCGCCGCAGAAGCGGGGCGTCTGCACGCAGGTGCGTACGATGACGCCGAAGAAGCCGAACTCTGCTCTGCGGAAGATCGCCCGCGTGCGGCTGACCAACGGCATCGAGGTCACCGCCTATATCCCAGGGGAGGGGCATAATCTGCAGGAGCACTCGGTGGTGTTGGTGCGCGGCGGTCGGGTGAAGGACCTGCCGGGTGTCCGTTATCACATCATCCGGGGCTCGCTGGACGCCGCCGGGGTCGAGGGCCGCGCGCAGCAGCGGTCTAAGTACGGCACCAAGGCGGGCAAGAGGTAGGGCGGAGGGTAGGAGCAGCATGCCAAGACGGTATCGTCCACCCAGACGGCGGGTTGAGCCGGACCTTCGGTACGGAAGCGAGCTGGTCGCCCGGTTCATCAACAAGGTGATGAAGGACGGCAAGAAGAGCCTGGCGACCCGGATCGTGTACCAGGCGATGGACATCATCGAGGAGCGGGCCAAGCGGCCAGCGCTGGAGGTTTTCGAGGAGGCCATCCGAAACGTCTCCCCGATCCTCGAGGTCAAGCCGCGCCGTGTGGGGGGCTCCACCTATCAGATCCCGGTGGAGGTGCCGCCCCACCGCCAGATCAGCCTGGCGATGCGCTGGATTCTGGCGGCCGCTCGCCAGCGGCCCGGCCATACGATGGCGGAGAAGCTGGCTTCGGAGTTGCTGGACGCGGCCAACAGGACGGGGGCCGCGATCAAGAAGCGGGAAGATACGCACAGGATGGCAGAAGCCAACCGGGCTTTTGCCCACTATCGGTGGTGATCGGCCCCGCCCGGCAGGAGCCACAGCGGGCTCGGGCTGGGTAAGGTGATGTGAGATGGGCGGGCCCTGGCCTCTTGAGCGCGTTCGCAATATCGGGATCATCGCCCACATCGACGCGGGGAAGACGACCACCACCGAACGGGTGCTCTTTTACACGGGGCGAACCCATCGGATGGGGACGGTTGACGAGGGGACAACCGTCACCGACTGGATGGTCCAGGAGCGGGAACGGGGGATCACCATCACCGCCGCGGCGGTGACCTGCTTCTGGCGGGACCATCAGATTAACATCGTGGATACGCCGGGGCACATCGACTTCACTGCCGAGGTCCAGCGCAGCCTGCGCGTCCTCGACGGCGGGGTCGTGGTTTTCGACGCCGTGGCCGGGGTCGAGCCGCAGTCGGAGACGGTCTGGCGGCAGGCCCAGTCCTTCGGCGTGCCCCTGATCGCGTTCATTAACAAGATGGACAAATTGGGCGCCGACTTCGCTCACGCGGTGGAGACCGTCCGCGAGCGGCTGGACGCCAACCCGGTCATACTCCAGTGGCCCATCGGTCGGGAGGCCTCCTTCCGGGGCGTGGTAGACCTAATGGAGATGAAGGCGGTGGTATGGGAGGACGAGTTGGGGAAGGACCCCCACGTCGGCCCCATCCCCCCTGAACTCCTGGAGGAGGTCCAGGCGCTCTGGGAGCGAATGGTCGAGCAGATCGTGGAGACCGACGACGGGCTGACCGTCCGCTACCTGGAGGGGGAGGAGATCTCGGCGGCCGATCTGCGGCGGGCGCTGCGGGCGGCCACCTTGAGGGGGGTGTTGACCCCCACTCTCTGCGGCTCCGCGCTGCGGAACAAGGGAGTGCAGCCCCTGCTGGACGCCATCGTGGATTACCTGCCATCGCCGCTGGACATCCCGCCGGTGGAGGGGGTCAATCCCTACACCGAGAAGGCGGAGACCCGCCCGGCCGACGTGAGCGCGCCCCTGGCGGCGCTGGCCTTCAAGGTTGCCAGCGACCCCTACGTGGGCCGCCTGGTCTACCTGCGGGTCTACTCCGGCAAGCTCAAGGTCGGTTCGACCGTCTACAATCCGGGCCGGAAGCGGAAGGAGCGGATCAACAAGCTCCTGCATATGTTCGCCCGGGACCGGGAGGAGGTGCCGGAACTGACGGCGGGGGACATCGGGGCGGTGGTGGGGCTCAAGCGCACCTTCACCGGCGATACCCTCTGTGTGCCCAGTGCCCCCATTATCCTGGAATCCATCACCTTCCCGGAACCGGTGATCTTCGTGGCCATCGAGCCCAAGACCGCGGCCGATCAGGACCGGATGGACGAGGCGCTGCAGCGGCTGGCCGAGGAGGACCCGACCTTCGTGGTCCGCGTCGACGAGAACACCGGGCAGACCATCCTCTCGGGGATGGGGGAGCTCCACCTGGAGATTCTGGTGGACCGGCTGGTGCGGGAGTTTCGGGTGGAGGGGAGAGTGAGTCGCCCCCGGGTGGCCTACCGGGAGACGATCACCGCCCGGGCCGAGGCGGAGGGGCTCTTCGACCGGCCCGCCGGCGGCAACCCGCAGTACGCCTGGGTCCGGCTGGCGGTGGAGCCGCTCCCGGCCGGGAAGGGGTTCCGCTTCGAGGATGAGACCAAGGGGAAGCGGTTTCCGCCGGAGTTCGTGCGGGCGGTGGAGGCGGGTTGTAGGGAGGCGATGGAGAGCGGCATCCTGGCGGGCTATCCGCTGGTGGATGTGAAGGTCACGCTTCTGGAGGTGGAGTGGGACCCGGAGACCTCCTCGGAGGTGGCCTTCAAGGTGGCCGGTTCGACCGCCTTCCGGGATGCGGTGGAGCGGGCGGAGCCGGTGCTGTTGGAGCCGGTGATGCGGGTGGAGGCGGTGGTGCCGGAGCCCTTCACCGGCGAGGTCATCGGCGATCTGAACGCCCGGGGGGCCAGTATTGAGGGGATGGAGCCCCGGGCAGGGGGGTTCCAGGTTGTGCAGGCTTCGGTCCCCCTGGCGAGGATGTTCGGTTACGCCACCGACATCCGGTCCCTCACGCAGGGACGGGGCACGTTTACGATGGAGTTCCACCACTATGCACCGGTGGATAGGGAGAGAATGGAGGTCATCATCTATGGTGGCCGTTGGTAGAAGACGCTCTCGCTGAGCGGGAGTTGTTCTCCAGAGCCGTTGGGCCGGGGGATAACTCCGGCCCAATGCTTTCGGTGCGTATAGTCTGTCATCTAAATCCGAAAGGAGAGAGGAGAATGGCTAAGCCAAAGTTCATACGGGAGAAGCCGCATGTGAACGTGGGGACCATCGGTCATATCGACCACGGCAAGACCACGCTGACGGCGGCGATCACCAAGGTGCTGGGGCTCAAGGGCATGGCGGAGTACCAGTCTTACGATCAGGTGGCCAAGGCGGACGCCAAGATGTTCCGCCGAGATGCGACCAAGATCCTGACCGTCGCTATTGCCCACGTAGAGTATGAGACGGAGAAACGGCACTACGCCCACGTGGACTGCCCCGGGCACCGAGACTATATCAAGAACATGATCACCGGTGCTGCCCAGATGGACGGGGCGATCCTGGTGGTGTCGGCCGCCGATGGCCCGATGCCCCAGACGCGGGAGCACGTCCTGCTGGCCCGCCAGGTGGAGGTGCCGGCCATCGTCGTCTACCTGAACAAGGTGGACCTGATGGAGGACGAGGAGTTGCTGGAGTTGGTGGAGTTGGAGCTGCGGGAGCTGCTGGACTCCTATGGGTTCCCCGGCGACGAGATCCCCATCGTGCGCGGCTCGGCCCTCAAGGCGCTGCACTCGGAGAGCACCGACCCCGATGCACCCGAGTACGAGTCCATCTGGGAGCTGATGCGGGCGGTGGATGAGTACATCCCTACGCCGGAGCGGGATGAGGATAAGCCCTTCCTGATGCCCATCGAGGATGTCTTCAGCATCAAGGGGCGGGGCACGGTGGTGACCGGCCGCGTCGAGCGGGGCACGATAGTGCCAATGACCGAGGTGGAGATCGTCGGCTTGCAGGATGAGCCTATCAAGACCGTCGTCACCGATATGGAGATGTTCCGCAAGAAGCTGGACAAGGTGGTGGCGGGCGACAACGCCGGGCTACTGCTGCGCGGCGTGGGCCGGACCGAGGTGACCCGCGGCATGGTGGTGGCGAAGCCGGGCTCGATCACGCCGCACAAGGCGTTCGAGGCGGAGGTGTACGTGCTGCGCAAGGACGAGGGGGGCCGCCATAAGGCCTTCTTCTCCGGCTATCGGCCCCAGTTCTACATCCGCACCACCGACGTGACCGGCGAGATCCAGTTGCCCGAGGGTGTCGAGATGGTGATGCCGGGTGACAACGTCAACCTGCAGGTGAGGCTGATCGAGCCGGTGGCCCTGGAGCAGGGCTCCCGTTTCGCCATCCGCGAGGGCGGCCTGACCGTCGGCGCGGGCGTGATCACCAAGATCCTGGACTAGGCGAGACCCAATGGCCAAGCAGAAGATCCGCATCCGCCTTAAGGCATACGATCACCGGGTGCTCGATGAGTCCGCCAAGCGCATCGTCGAGGCGGCCGAGCGCACGGGCGCGACGGTTGTGGGGCCGGTCCCCCTGCCGACGAGGATCGAGCGCTTCACGGTGCGTCGTTCCACGTTCATCGACAAGGACTCTCATGAGCACTTCGAGATCCGCACCCACAAACGGCTCATCGACGTGATCGAGCCGGATAACAAGACCATCGACACACTGATGCGGCTCAATCTGCCGGCTGGGGTGGATATCGAGATCAAGCTGTGACGGATGACGGGTGACGAATGACGGATGACGATAGCGCGTGTCAAACGTCAGGCGTCAACGTCGGTTGGGATGATGCGGCCCGCCCTAGGGCCGGCAGTCCCGTGGGAGGAGTGTTGCATTGAAAGGGATTCTGGGCAAAAAGGTCGGGATGACCCAAATCTTCGACGAGCGGGGGGAGGCGATCCCGGTGACCGTCATCGAGGCCGGGCCCTGTTGGGTCACTCAGGTCAAGACGGTGGAACGGGATGGCTACAGCGCGGTCCAACTGGGATTTGAGGAGGCTAAGCTTACCCGGTTGACCCGGGGGCAGTTGGGCCACCTGGGGCTGCTCAAAGTGGACGAGGCCCACCCGCGCCGGCGGATGCTGGAGAATCCGGTGCCGCCCCTGCGTTACCTCCGCGAGTTCCGGGTCAAACCGGAGGAGGTTCCCTCGGAGGGGGAGCAGATCACCGTCGATGTCTTCGAGGTGGGGGATCGGGTGGATGTGGTCGGCACCTCGAAGGGGCGGGGGTTCGCCGGGGTCATCAAGCGGCACAACTTCAGGCGTCAGCCCAAGACCCACGGTCAGTCCGACCGGGAGCGGGCGCCGGGCTCCATCGGTGCCACCACCACTCCCGGCCGGGTCTGGAAGGGGACGCGGATGGCCGGGAGGATGGGGGGGCGTCGGGTGACAGCGCAGAACCTGGAGGTGGTGCTGGTGGACCCCGAGCGGAATCTCCTGGCGGTGCGGGGGGCTGTCCCCGGCCCCAGGGGCGGGCTGGTGATGGTGAAGCGGGCCCGCAAGCAGGGCTAGGGTGGATCGGGAGGATGTGAGGATGGTTGTTCCCGTTCGGAACATGGTTGGGGAGCAGGTGGATGAGATCGAGCTGCCGCCCGACATCTTCGAGGCTCCGGTCAATGTGTCGTTGATGCACCAGGCCCTGGTGCGGCAACTGGCGAACGCCCGCCTGGGCACGCACAAGACCAAGAGCCGGGGTGAGGTGAACCGGACCAAGGCGAAGTGGTATCGGCAGAAGGGGACGGGACGGGCCCGGCACGGCAGTCGCAACGCCCCGATCTTCGTCGGCGGCGGCGTCGCCCACGGCCCCAGGCCGCGCAGCTACGGGAAGCGGATGCCGCGCAAGATGCGGCGGGCCGCCCTGCGCAGCGCTCTCTCCGTCAAGGCGGCGGAGGGGCAGATCGTGGTGCTGGATCGGTTGGAGATGGAAGCGCCCAGGGCCAAGGAGATGGTGGCTATGCTGAGGGGTCTGGGCGTGAACGGGAGCGCGTTGATCCTGCTGCCGGGGCCGAACGAACCGGTGGAGAAATCGGCGCGCAATCTGCCGGGAGTAAAGACCCTGCGGGCCAGCTACCTGAACGTCCGGGATCTCCTGAAGTACGAGAAGGTCCTGATGCCTCTGGGCGCGCTGCAGGTCATCGAATCCATTCTAGGGTAGTGCCATGCATCTATACGAGGTGATCAAGCGCCCCATCATCACGGAGAAGACCCAGTACCTGGCCGAGGCCAACCGACAGTACACCTTTGAGGTGGACCGGCGGGCCAACAAGGTTCAGGTAAAGCGGGCTGTGGAAACGATCTACGGGGTGAGGGTAACGGCGGTGAACATCATGAACATGCCGGCCAAGGCCGCCAAGCGGTGGGGACGCCGCCGGGTGGTGCGCCGACCGGTGTGGAAGAAGGCCGTGGTGACGCTGGCCGAGGGGGATAAGATCCCGGTGTTCGAGGGAGGCTAAGGTGGGAGTCAAGGTCTATAAGCCGACGTCGCCGGGCCGGCGCGGGATGACCGGCTCGACCTTTGAGGAGATCACCAGGACGGAGCCGGAGCGAAGCCTGGTGGTACCCGTGCGCAGGAAGGGGGGCCGGAACGTTCAGGGACGGATCACGGTCCGCCATCGGGGTGGGGGACACAAGCGGTTGTACCGCTTGATCGATTTCAAGCGGGATAAGCAAGGCATCCCGGCCCGGGTGGCCTCCATTGAGTATGATCCCAATCGCTCGGCCCGGATCGCGCTGCTGGTCTACGCCGATGGGGAGAAGCGGTATATCATCGCCCCCCTGGGGTTGAAGGTGGGGGATAAGGTGATGAGCGGCCCCGGGGCGGAGATCCGGGTGGGGAACGCGCTGCCGCTGGAACGGATGCCCCTGGGTACAATGATCCACAATATCGAGCTGTATCCGGGGCGGGGCGGCCAACTGGTGCGGGCTGCCGGGACGTCGGCCCAGTTGCTGGCGAAGGAAGGGGATTACGCGACGATCCGGCTGCCCAGCGGGGAGGTTCGGCTGGTCCGCAAGGAGTGCATGGCCACCATCGGTCAGGTGGGGAACGTGGATCATGGCAACATCAAGCTGGGCAAGGCCGGACGGAAGCGGTGGCTGGGGCGGCGGCCCCACGTGCGTGGCTCGGCGATGAGCCCGCGAGATCACCCGCACGGCGGCGGCGAGGGTCGGACGCCCATCGGGTTGCCCGGACCGAAGAGTCCGTGGGGTAAGCCTACGTTGGGGAAGAAGACACGGCGCAACAAGGCCACGGATAAGTACATCGTCCGGCGGCGGGGTGCCCGGCGGCGGTAGACTCGGATCGGTCTGGATGTCGGGGGAGGTGAGATGTCGCGGTCGTTGAAAAAAGGCCCGTACGTAGATCCGAAGCTGTTGCGGAGGATCGAGGAGATGAACCGAGAGGGGAAGAAGCGGGTGATCCGCACCTGGTCGCGGGATTCGACCATCTTCCCCCAGATGGTGGGGCACACCATCGCCGTCCACGACGGAAGGCGGCATGTGCCGATCTACATCACCGAGAACATGGTCGGCCACAAGCTGGGAGAGTTCGCCCCCACCCGGACCTTCCGGGGGCATATCGTGAAGGAGAAGAGGGGAAAGGTCCGCAGGAGATAGCGGCGAGGCGGAGGAGCGAGACATGGAAGTTCGCGCGCAGGCGAGACATGTGCCGATGTCGGCGCGGAAGGTGCGTCGGGTCATTGATCAGGTGCGGGGAATGGACGTGGAGCCGGCCCTGGAGGTCCTGCGGTTTCTGCCCCACGCCGCGGCCCGCCCGGTGGAGAAGCTGATCCGCTCCGCCGTCGCCAATGCGGAGGAGAACATCGGCCTTTCCCGGGAGAACCTGTACATCGCTCACATCGTCGCCGATGAGGGGCCGGGGGTGTCGCCCGGCAAGGGACGGCGACCTCGCTTTGGTGGGCGGGGGCGGTATCGCCCCATCCGTAAGCGCTCCTCCCACATCACGGTGGTGTTGGACGAGCGGGTAGAATAAGAGGAGGACGGACTTGGGACGCAAGGTTCACCCCTATGGTTTCCGGCTTAAGGTCATCCGGGATTGGCAGGCGCGCTGGTATGCCGAGGGCCAGGAGTACAGTGACCTTCTGCACGAGGATCTGGAGATCCGGGACCTGATCGAGCGGGAGTTGGTGAACGCCGGTGTCTCTCGTGTCGAGATCGAGCGTTTCCCCAACCAGGTCCAGGTGATCATCTGGACCGCCCGGCCGGGGATCGTCATCGGCCGCAAGGGGGTCGCGGTGAAGGCCCTCCGGCGGGACCTGGAGAAGATGACCGGCAAGAAGGTGCACGTGGACGTACAGGAGATCGAGCGGCCGGAGCTGGACGCACGGCTGGTGGCTCAGAACGTCGTGGCGCAGTTGGAGCGCCGCATCTCCCACGGGCGGGCGATGAAGCGAGCCCTCCAGCAGGCGATGCGGGCTGGCGCTCAGGGCATCAAGGTGATGTGCAAGGGTCGCCTCGGCGGGGCGGAGATGGCCCGGGCGGTCTGGATGCGAGAGGGCCGGGTGCCCCTGCAGACCCTGCGGGCGGACATTGACTACGCCCAGGAGGAGGCCTATACCACCTACGGCCGGATCGGGGTGAAGGTGTGGATCTACAAGGGCGAGGTGTTGCCCGAGACGAAAGAAGAGGAGCCCTTCATCGTCTAGTGGCCTCGCCGCAAGGGGGATGACCGATGTTGATGCCAAAGCGGGTCAAGTACCGGAAGCAGTTTCGTGGGCGTATGAAGGGGAAAGCCGGCCGGGGGACCGAGGTGGCCTTCGGGGATTACGGCCTGCAGGCGCTGGAGCCGGCCTGGATCACCAGCCGCCAGATCGAGGCGGCCCGGCGGGCCATCGTCCGCCACGTTCGGCGGCGCGGCAAGTACTGGATCCGCATCTTCCCGGATAAGCCGGTCACCGCTAAGCCGGCGGAGACCCGGATGGGAAAGGGGAAGGGGGCGGTGGATCACTGGGTGGCGGTGGTGAAGCCCGGCCGCATCCTCTTCGAGCTGGCTGGCGTCTCCAAGGAGCAGGCTCGGGAGGCGATGCGGTTGGCGGCGCACAAGCTGCCCATCAAATGCCAGTTCGTGGTGCGCCACGAGGCAACGGGGGAGTAGGATGCTGGCAAGGGAACTTCGCCTTCTGAGGGATGAGGAACTCCGCGGCCGACTGGATGAGGCGTATCGGGAGCTGTTCAATCTCCGGCAGGATTGGTACATGGGTCGGTTGGAGGACAACAACCGGATCACCGCGGTCAAGCGGGATATCGCCCGGATCAAGACGATCCTGCGGGAGCGGGAGTTAGCGAGGATGGTGGAAGGAGGCGCGCGGTGAGGGGGCGTCGGAATCGGCTGGTTGGGCGCGTCGTCAGTGATAGGATGCAGAAAACGGTCGTGGTGATGGTCGAACGGACCCGCCGCCACCCCCGGTATGGGAAGGTGGTGACGGTGCGGAAGAAGTTCTACGCCCACGATGAGAAGAACGAGTGTCGGGTGGGCGACCGGGTGCGCATCGTCGAATCTCGGCCCCTCAGCCGGACGAAGCGGTGGGTGGTGGAGGAGATCCTCGAGCGGGTCGAGGTGCCCGGGGAGGTGGCCGCATGATCCAGCAGGAATCCCGCCTGCGCGTGGCCGACAACACGGGCGCGAGGGAGATCCTCTGCATTCGCGTTCTGGGTGGGTCGAAGCGGCGGTACGGTGGGGTAGGGGATGTCATCGTGGCCACTGTCAAGCAGGCCGTTCCGAACTCGCCGGTCAAGAAAGGGGAGATCGTCCGGGCGGTGATCGTCCGCACCGCCAAGGAGTACACCCGCCCCGACGGCTCGGCCATTCGCTTCGACGACAACGCTGCCGTGCTGCTGGATTCCAGCGGGGTCAACCCGCGGGGCACCCGCATCTTTGGGCCGGTAGCGCGAGAGCTGCGGGAAAAAGGATTTATGAAGATCATCTCCCTGGCCCCCGAGGTGTTGTAGGGCGCATCGCCCTCGCTTTCCAAGGGCCGGGGTGCAAGGAGCAGGATTGTGGGCATCCGGATCAAGAGAGGAGACGCGGTGGAGGTCATCACGGGCGAGGACCGGGGAGTGCGGGGCAAGGTCTTGCGCATCATCCCCAAGAAGGAGCGGGTGGTGGTCTCCGGCGTGAACGTTGTCAAGAAGCACCAGCGTCCGGTCCGGGCCGGGCGTGGCGAGGTGCAGGCGGGCATCATCGAGTTCGAGGCTCCCATTCACCTCTCGAACGTCATGCTGGTCTGCCCCCACTGCAACGCCCGCACGCGGGTCGGTTTTAGCGTCGGGGAGGACGGGCGCAAGGTGCGCGTGTGCAAGAAATGTGAGCGGGCGATAGACTAGCCCGGGAGGGTACGGAGTAAGGGGAATGCAGCGATTGCAGACGCTCTATCGAGAACAGGTCCGCCCAACCATGATGAAGGAGTTTGGCTACCGGAACATCATGGAGGTACCGACGGTCCAGAAGATCGTCGTCAACATCGGGATGGGGGAGGCGCTGGACAACCCGAAGGCGCTGGACTACGCGGTGCAGGACCTGATGACGATCACCGGGCAGCGGCCGGTGGTCACCCGAGCCCGTAAGTCTATCGCAGGGTTCAAGTTGCGGGCCGGTCGGGCCATCGGCGTCAAGGTGACCCTGCGCGGGGAACGAATGTGGGCCTTTCTGGACCGGCTGTGCAACGTGGCGTTGCCTCGCCAGCGGGACTTCCGGGGGGTGCCGGATTCCTTTGACGGACGCGGTAACTACACGCTGGGGCTGCGGGAGCAACTGGCCTTCCCCGAGGTGGACTACGATCAGATCGACAAGATTCGGGGGATGGAGGTCTCCATCGTCACCACGGCGAAGACCGACGAGGAGGGGCGGCGGCTGTTGGAGCTCTTAGGGATGCCGTTCCGCCGGGGGAGTTAGCGGAGGAGAGTATGACGAGGAAGTGCCTTCCTGTTCGGGAGACCAGGCGGAAGTACAAGGTGCGGGTGCGCAATCGGTGCAAGCGGTGTGGTCGCCCGCGTGGCTACTACCGGCGTTTTCAGTTGTGTCGGATATGCTTAAGGGAGCTGGCGCTGGAGGGAAAGATCCCCGGCGTCGTGAAATCCAGTTGGTAGGAATGGGGATGGGCCGATGACTGTGACAGATCCGATCGCTGACATGCTGACGCGCATCCGGAACGCCATCGCGGTGGGGCATCCTATGGTGACGATGCCCTCATCCAAGATGAAGGTCGCGATCGCGCGGATTTTGAAGGAAGAGGGGTATATCGAGGACTACCAGGTGGTGGAGTACGGTGAGCAGCCGCGCTATCGCCTGGTGGTTCGCCTGAAGTACGTGGGCGAGCGGAGGGATCGCCGGCCCGTCATCACCGGCCTCAAGCGGGTGAGCAAGCCGGGCCGCCGGGTCTACACCCGCGCGAAGGATATCCCCTGGGTGCGGAGCGGCATGGGCATCGCCATCCTAACCACTCCCAAGGGAGTGCTCACCGGGCAACAGGCCCGCCGCCTGGGGGTCGGCGGCGAGGTTCTGTGCTACATTTGGTAGGCGGACGGCGAGGGAGGTGAGACGTGTCGCGGATTGGTCGTATGCCGATCCCTGTGCCCGAAGGGGTGACGGTGGACATTCAAGGAAGCCGGGTGACGGTTCGGGGCCCCAAGGGGGAGCTGACCCGCACCTTCGACCCGGCGATGCGGATCGAGTTGGAGGATAATGTCCTGCGGGTCTTCCGGCCGACGGACGAGCGGAGGCACAAGGCCCTGCACGGGCTGACCCGCGCTCTGCTGGCGAACATGGTCACCGGTGTCTCCGAGGGTTTCCAGAAGAGGCTGGAGATTCACGGCGTCGGCTACCGGGCCGACCTCCAGCCCGATGGCAGTCTGGTGATGCATCTGGGTTTTTCCCATTCGGTGCACGTCCGGCCGCCGGAGGGGATCACCTTTGAGGTGGACTCCCGCACCCGGGTGATCACTGTGCAGGGGATCGACAAGGAACGGGTGGGGCAGGTGGCCGCGGAGATTCGCGCGTGGCGTCCACCGGAGCCCTACCGGGGCAAGGGTATCCGCTATGTCGGCGAGCGGGTGCGCCGCAAGGCGGGCAAGACCGGTGCGTAGGAGTAGATGGCGGATGGGTGAGAAGGAACGTCGTCTGGGACGGTTGCGTCGGCACAGGCATGTGCGCAAGAGGGTGGTCGGCACGCCTGAGCGGCCGCGTCTGAATGTCTTCCGCAGCCTGCGGCATATCTACGCCCAGGTGATCGACGACAGCCAGGGCCATACGCTGGCCGCCGCGTCCACGCTGGACCCGGAGGTGCGCGGGCAGTTGGACGGGCTGACGAAGGTGGAGCAGGCACGGGTGGTGGGGAAGGTCCTGGCCGCCCGCGCCCTCCAGAAGGGTGTGACCCGGGTGGTCTTCGACCGAGGCGGGTATAAGTACCACGGCCGGGTGAAGGCCCTGGCGGAGGCTGCCCGAGAAGAGGGGTTGGATTTCTAGATCGAGGCGGGTTGCCAACCTGCCCTTTCGGCGACGGAGGCGGAATGAGCACCAATCTGCGGGACCGTGAGGTATTCGAGGAACGGGAGGAGCTGGACGAGCGGGTCGTTGACATCGCGCGGGTGGCTAAGGTGGTCAAGGGCGGTCGCCGGTTCGCCTTCCGGGTTGTGGCCGTGGTCGGCGACAACAACGGCCGCGTGGGGATCGGCCTGGGGAAGGCGCGCTCCGTGCCGGACGCGATCCGCAAGGCGACGGAGCGGGCGCGGGCCACGATGCAATCGGTCCCCCTGGTCGGGCGGACGATCCCCCACGAGGTGGTCGGGCGCTGCGGCGGGGCGCGGGTGCTGATCAAGCCGGCCTCCCCCGGCACCGGCGTCATCGCCGGCGGCGGGGTGAGGGCCGTCCTGGAGGCGGCCGGCGTCTACGACGTGCTCACCAAGTCTCTGGGCAGTGCCAACATTGTCAACGTCGTCAAGGCGACGATGGATGGGTTGCAGCAGCTACGGCGGGTCGAGGACGTGGCGCGGGAGCGAGGGGTCCCCGAGGCCCGGGTGATGCCCTTCTGGAGGCGGGGAGGATGAGCGCGCGGAGGAAGAAGAAGCGGAAGGTCCTGCGTATCACGTTGACCAAGAGCCCCATCGGCTACTCGGAGCGACAGAAGCGGACGGTGCGGGCGTTGGGCCTCCGCCGGATGCATCAGACGGTGGAGCAGGCGGATACGCCCGTCATCCGGGGGATGGTGGCGAAGGTCCAACATTTGGTAAAGGTAGAAGAGGTCGAAGCATGAAACTGCACGAGTTGCGCCCGGCGGAAGGGACCAAGAAGCGGCGGAAGCGGGTCGGCCGGGGCATCGCCGCCGGACAGGGGAAGACGGCTGGCCGCGGGACCAAGGGGCAGCGGGCTCGCAGCGGCGGCAGCCTCCCTCCCTACTTCGAAGGCGGGCAGTTGCCGCTGGTGCGAAAGCTCCCCTTCGTCCGAGGGGTGGGCTTCCGCGACCCCTGGAGGGTCCATTTTAAGCCAGTGAACGTGGAGAGACTGAACGGGTTCCGGCGGGGGAGCGTGGTCACTCCCGAGAAGCTGGCCGAGGCCGGTATCATCAAGCGGCCCGATGAGCTGGTGGTGATCCTTGGACGGGGTGAGTTGAAGAAAGCCCTCACGGTGAAGGCCCATCGCTTCTCTGCCGGCGCTCGGGCCAAGATCGAGGCGGCCGGTGGCACGGTGGAGGAGCTACCCTGGCAGCGGGGCGGCCGGCGGACCCGGTAGCGGGGACACCCGGTCGTTTGCCCCTGCCGGAATGAAGGACGGAGAGAACCGATGATCCAGGCGTTGCGCGATGCCCTGAGGTTGCCCGACCTGCGAAGGCGGCTGTTCTACACGCTGCTGATCCTGGTCACCTACCGGGCGGCGGCTCACGTGCCCGTGCCTGGCATCAACTCCCAGGCTCTGCAGCAGTTGCTGGAGGGGACGACCGGGGCCAGCCAGTTATTCAACCTGCTGGACCTGCTCTCCGGCGGCGCGGTTGCCAACTATTCCATTCTGGCCAACGGGGTCTATCCCTATATCAATGCCTCCATCATCCTGCAGCTGCTGATCCCGGTCATCCCGGCGCTGAAGCGGATCGCCGAGGAGGAGGGGGAGGCCGGGCGGAACAAGCTCAATCAGTGGACCTACTACATCACCATCCCCCTGGGGGCCCTGCAGGCGTGGGGGCAGGCCCAGCTCTTCAGCAGTGCGGCGGGCGGGCAGCCTATCCTGCCCCAGTTTGGGTTCCACCGGCCGGAGTTCATCCTGCCGACCCTCTCGGTGTTGGTGGCGATGACGGCCGGGACGATGTTCGCTATCTGGTTGGGCGAGCTGATCAGTGAGCAGGGCATCGGGAACGGGCTCTCGTTGATCATCTTCGGCGGGATCGTCTCCCGGACCCCGGTCAACCTGGCCCGCATCTACACCACCGACGGCTGGCTGGGCATTCTGTTCTTCGTGGCGATCACCGCCCTGACGGTTTTCGTCATCGTCTACTTCCAGGAGGGGCAGCGCCGTATCCCGGTGCAGTACGGCAAGCGGGTGCGGGGTCGGCGGATGTACGGCGGCGGCAGCACCTACATCCCGCTGCGGATCAATATGGCGGGGATGATCCCCCTCATTTTCGCCAGCTCCATCCTCACCTTCCCGGCGGTCATCGCTCAGTTCTTCCTCCGCTCCGAGAACGTGGCGGTGGCCCAGTTCGCCGCCGGTGTGATGAACTTCTTCACCCCCGGCGGCGCCAGGGAGTGGTACACCACTCTGCTCTATGCGTTGCTCTACTTCCTGTCCGTCGTCGGCTTCACCTACTTCTACACCTTCGTGCTGATCGAGCAGCAGGACCTGCCCGGGACTCTGCGGAGGCAGGGAGGGTTCATCCCGGGCATCCGTCCGGGCAGGAAGACCGCCGACTACATCGAGGGGGTCTACCGACGGATCACTCTGGTCGGCGCGTTGTTCCTGGGGGGCGTGGCGGCGTTGCCCTTCGTCACGCAGTTGGTGATGGAGACACGGGTGTTGCTGATCCAGTCGACGGGCCTGCTCATCGTGGTCGGCGTGGTGGTGGATACGATGCGGCAGTTGGAAGCCCAGTTGCTCATGCGCCACTACGAGGGGTTCATCAAGTGAGGGGCTGCGGGGTGGTCTTGCTGGGATTGCCCGGCGCAGGCAAGGGGACGCAGGCGGAGCGGCTGGCGAGAGCGCTAGGGGTGCCCCACGTCGCCAGTGGGGACCTCTTCCGCGAGCACATGGACAGGGAGACCGAGCTGGGCCGACAGGCCCGGGCCTACGTGGAGCGGGGGGACCTGGTGCCGGACGAGGTGACCATTGGGATGGTCGCCGAGCGGCTTTCGCGGGCCGACTGCGCCGATGGCTTCGTCTTGGACGGGTTCCCGCGCACGGTGGCGCAGGCGGAGGCGCTGCGGCGGGTGCTCGACCGGATAGGGGGCGTGCTGCACATCGTCCCCCTGGTGAGGGTCAGCGAGGAGGTGGCCCTGGCCCGGCTGGCGGGTCGGTGGACCTGCCGGGACTGCGGGGCGGTCTATCACGACCTCTTCAGCCCGCCCCGGGAGGCAGGGGTGTGCGACGTCTGCGGTGGGGGTCTCTACCAGCGTCCCGACGAGACGCCGGAGGCCCACCGCCACCGCCTCCAGGTCTACAAGGAGCAGACCGCGCCGTTGGTGGAGTACTACCGCCGGGCCGGATTGCTGGTGGAGGTGGACGGGGAGCAGTCCATCGAGGATGTCCAGGCCGACCTGCGGGCGATTGTGGAGACAGCCTGCGGGGGCCGATGATCCACGTCAAGTCGAATTCGGAGCTTAAAAAGATGCGCCAGGCTGGCCGGATCGTGGCCGAGGTCCTGGAGCGGATGCGGGAGTGGGTGGCCCCCGGCGTGACGACGGGGGAGCTGAACGAGCTGGCGGAGGCGGTGATCCGGAGCTACGGCGCGGTCCCGTCCTTCAAGGGATACCCGCCGGGAGGCGTCCATCCCTTTCCGGCGGCCATCTGCGCCTCGGTGAACGAGGAGTTGGTCCACGGGATCCCCGGCCCTCGGGTCCTCCAGGAGGGGGACATCATCAGCATCGACGTGGGGGCCATCTACGAGGGGTACCACGGAGATGCGGCGGTGACGCTGCCGGTGGGGGAGATCGGCGAGGAGGCCCGGCGGCTGCTGGAGGTGACGGAGGGGGCGCTCTACGCCGGCATTGCCCAGACGCGGGCCGGCAACCGCTCCGGTGACATTTCCGCGGCGATCCAGGCCTATGCCGAGGGGCACGGCTACAACGTCGTGCGGGAGTACACCGGCCACGGGATCGGCCGGCGGATGCATGAGGACCCGCAGGTCCCCAACTTCGGGGAGCCGGGGCGCGGGACGTTGCTCCGGCCGGGGATGACCATCGCGCTGGAGCCGATGCTCCTTTCCGGGGACTATCGGGTGCATGTGTTGGAGGACAACTGGACGGTGGTCTCGGCGGACGGGCGGTTGACCGCCCACTTCGAGCATACCATCGTGGTCCGAGATGGGGGGGCGGAGATTTTGACGCGGTTGGGGTGCGATTGATGGCGCCAACACAAGGGGGAGTGGGATGAAGGTTTCACCTTCTGTGAAGCGAAGATGTCCTAAGTGCAAGATCATTCGACGACGGGGTGTGGTGCGGGTGATCTGCGAGAACCCGAAGCACAAGCAGCGGCAAGGGTAGGTACAGGGCCCGGGAGGCCGACCCTCAAGCCCTATCGGGGTCTGGGGTTTGGCCGTTGGGATCACAGACCGGAGGGGAGCATGGCACGTATCGCAGGGGTGGACCTGCCCCGAAACAAGCGAATTGAGGTTGGCCTGACTTATATCTACGGCATTGGGCGCACTTCCAGCCATGAGATTCTGCGCAAGGCCGGGGTAGACCCGGACCGGCGGGTGAGGGATCTGACGGAGACGGAGGTGGCCCGGCTGCGGGAGGTCATCGACCGGGAGTACCGGGTGGAGGGCGACCTGCGGCGCGAGGTACAGATGAACATCAAGCGGCTGATCGAGATCGGCTGCTATCGGGGGTTGCGCCACCGGATGGGGTTGCCGGTGCGCGGGCAGCGCACGCGCACTAACGCCCGCACCAAGCGGGGGCCGCGCAAGACGGTGCCGGGGCGCGGGCGACGACGAGGGATGAAGAAGAAGTAGAGGGCGCGATTCATCGCGCCGGTGTTGGCTAGGCGCGGTTCACCGCGCCTGCACCAAGCGCGGCTGGAGGACATATGGGACGAGGTCAAAGAGGACGGAGGCGGACGACCCGCCGGGTGAAGCGGAATGTGCCGCGGGGGCACGCCCACATTCACGCCACTTTCAACAATACCATCATCACGATGACCGACCAGGAGGGGAACGTCATCAACTGGGCCAGCGCCGGGTCGGTGGGCTTCAAGGGCTCTCGGAAGAGCACGCCCTTCGCCGCCCGGCAGGCGGCCCAGCGGGCGGCCAGGGGTGCGATGGACAACGGGATGCTCGAGATCGACGTCTTTGTGAAGGGGCCCGGCCCGGGTCGGGAGGCGGCCATCCGTGCCCTTCAGGCGGCGGGGCTGAGGATTCGCTCCATCACCGACGTGACGCCCATCCCGCACAACGGTTGTCGGCCGCCCAAGAAGCGCCGGGTGTAATCGGACGTTTGGGGAGGAAGTATGGCCAGATATACAGGCCCAGTTTGCAAGCTGTGTCGTCGCGAGAGGCAGAAGTTGTTTCTGAAGGGGGAACGGTGTTTCTCCCCCAGGTGTGCCCTGGAGCGGCGGGATTACCCGCCGGGGATGCACGGGCAGATGGCCCGTTTCCGCCGCCGTCGGCCTTCTGACTACCACCGCCAGTTGCGGGAGAAGCAGAAGGTGCGCCGGATCTACGGGGTGCTGGAGCGGCAGTTCCGCCGCTACTTCCGAGAGGCGGAGCGCCAGCCCGGCCTCACGGGGGAGAACCTGCTCGTTCTCCTGGAACGACGGCTGGATAACGTCGTCTACCGGCTGGGCTTTGCCGACTCCCGGGCCCAGGCCCGCCAGTTGGTCCAGCACGGTCATTTCACCGTCAACGGCCGTCGTACCACCATCCCCTCCTACCTGGTGCGCCCAGGGGATGTCATCGCCGTTCGGGAGGGGAGCCGCAAGCGAACGTATTTCAAGGACCGGGCCCAGGTGCTGGACGCGCAGCGCGCGCCCCGCTGGCTGAGCCTGGAACCGGAGACGCTCTCGGCCCGGGTGGTAGGGACACCCGAGCGGGCGGACGTGGATATTCCGATCAACGAGCAACTGGTCGTGGAGTACTATTCCCGGTAGGCCGCTACGGCGGTCGGCCCAATGGAGGGAGGCGAGGTTGTTTACGCCGGTTCTGCCTAAGATCGAGACAGAGGCCATCTCGCAGCAGTATGGTCGGTTCATCATCGGCCCACTGGAGAGCGGGTACGGCATCACGCTGGGCAATGCCCTGCGGCGGGTGTTGCTTTCCTCGCTGCCAGGCGCTGCGGTGACCTCGATCCGCATCCTGGATGTGCCCCACGAGTTCGCGGTTCTCCCGCACGTGCGGGAGGACGTGACCCAGATCATCCTGCAGGTGAAGCAGTTGCGCCTGAAGATGAACGGGGACGGGCCGATGCGGATGATGCTGGAGGCCCGCGGCGAGGGGGTTATCACCGCGGGCGATATCAAGGCTCCACCGGAGATCGAATTGCTTAACCCCGATCTCTATCTCTTCACGACCGACTCCGCCGAGGCCCGCGTGGAGATGGAGTTCACCGTGGAGCGGGGCCGGGGATACTCCCCGGCGGAGGAGCGGGGGCGCGTGCCCATCGGGGAGTTGCCGGTGGATGCCATTTTCAGTCCCATCCGCCGGGTGGCGTTCGACGTGGAGCGGGCCCGGGTGGGCCAGATGACCAACTACGACCGTCTCACGATGAATGTATGGACCGACGGGCGTATCAGCCCGATGGAGGCGCTGAAGGAGGCGGCCCGTATCCTGGTCACCCACCTGAGGCTGGTGGCGGGGATCACCGAGGAGGCCGAGGTCGAGGTCGAGGAGGAGGTAGGCATCCCCAGTCGCGTCTACGACGTACTCATCGACGATCTGGGGCTCAGCGTCCGCGTTTTCAACGCCCTCAAGCGGGCCGGCATCTCCAAGATCGGTGAGGTGTTGGATATGCTGGCGAAGGGGGAGGATGCCATCCTGACGATCCGCAACTTCGGCGATAAATCGCTGGCGGAGTTGAAGGAGAAGCTGCAGGAGGGCGGTTAC
The DNA here is from genome assembly GCA_015662065.1 of Anaerolineales bacterium. GTDB lineage: Bacteria > Chloroflexota > Anaerolineae > B4-G1 > DUEL01 > SZUA-1492. Next base: position 28,125 of record DQUX01000229.1, read on the forward strand.
CTGGAGTATCTGGAGGCGGAGGAGGAAAGCCCGGCGGGGTAGAGCGGGGTTGTCTGGAGGTGGTTGGATGCGGCATCGCGTCGCGGGAAAGAAACTGAATCGCTCAGGCGGCCATCGCCGCGCGCTGTTGCGAAACCTGGTGTCGGAGCTCATCCGCCACGAGCGGATCAAGACGACGGAGGCGAAGGCCCGGGCGGTCCGCCCGATGGCGGAACGGCTGGTGACGAAGGCGCGCAAGGCCCAGGCGGAACGGGTGGTGGAGCTGGCCAAGCAGCGGGACGTGAGGAGGCTGTCGGCCTGGTTCAACGCCAAGCGGGCAGGGCAGCTCATCGAGCTGGTGGAGCAGGGGGATGAGGAGGGGCTGGGAAGGATGGCCCAGGAGCTGGCCCTGCACGCCCGGCGTCAGGTGTTGGCGACACTGACCGACAGGGGGCTCGTTAGGAAGCTGGTGGAGGAGATCGCCCCGCGCTATATAGACCGGCCCGGTGGCTACACCCGTATCATCAAGCTGGGGCCCCGAAAAGGGGATGCGGCCCCGATGGCGATACTGGAGTTGGTGGAGTAGAGACGCAGGGGGCGCGATTCATCGCGCCCGTGTCCCAGGATGTGCCGGATGCGGGTGCGGGCGACCGTCGCCTATGATGGGACCGATTACCAGGGCTTTCAGCGCCAGGCCAACGGACCTACGGTTCAGGAGGCTCTGGAGACCGCCTTGGCGCGGGTGACGGGGGAGGAGACAACCGTTCTGGCGGCAGGCCGGACCGACGCGGGGGTGCACGCCGAGGGACAGGTGATCGCCTTCGACACCCGGTGGCGGCATTCTCTGGAGGAGTTGCAGCGAGCGCTCAACGCGGTATTGCCTTCCGACGTGGCCATCCGACGGGTGGTTCGGGCCCATCCCGATTTCCACCCCCGCTACGAGGCCCGCAGCCGTCACTATCGGTATACCGTTTACAATCATCCCGTCCGTTCGCCGCTGGCCCGCCGGACCAGCCTGCATGTGCCGACGCGGTTGGACGTGGAAGCGATGCAGGCGGCGGCTCGGCTGGTGGTCGGGGAGCGGGATTTCGCCGCCTTCGGCCGGCCGCCCCAGGGGGCGAACACAGTGCGGCGGGTGGTCCGGGCGGGGTGGGGTGGTGAGCCGCCCTGGCTGTACTTCGACATCGAGGCGAACGCTTTTCTCTACCGGATGGTGCGCAGCCTGGTGGGGTCGATGCTCCAGGTTGGGCTGGGGCGGATGACGGTGGCGGCGTTCGAGCAGGTTCTGCTTTCGCGGGACCGAGCGCGGGCCGGGCCGACGGCCCCACCGCGTGGGCTGTGTCTGGTCGAGGTGCGATACGAGGGTGATTAGCACCTGAGATTCTTTTCAGATCGGGAGTGAGTTAGGGTGAAGACCTACGTGACGAAGCCAAGCGAGGTGGAACGGGAGTGGTTCATCGTGGACGCCGAGGGGAAGACCCTGGGGCGTCTGGCGACGAGGATCGCGCACGTCCTCCGGGGTAAGCACAAGCCGAATTACTCCCCTGCCGTGGACGTGGGGGATTACGTGATCGTGATCAACGCGGAGAAGGTGCGGGTCACGGGCCGCAAGCTGGATCAGAAGATCTACTATCGCCACTCAGGCTACCCCGGAGGGCTTAAGGAGATCACTCTGCGGGAGCAGTTGGTCAAGCATCCCACCCGGGTGATCGAACACGCGGTGCGGGGCATGCTGCCCAAGAACGCGCTGGGGCGGCGGATGTTCAAGAAGTTGAGGGTGTACGCTGGGCCAGACCATCCGCACCAAGCCCAGCGGCCCAGGCCTCTGGAGTGGTAGCGGGGAGGAGAAGAGCAAGGATGGCAGAGCAGCGGTATTACGAGGGTGTGGGACGGAGAAAGGCGGCCACGGCGCGGGTGCGGCTCTACCCGGCCGAAAACGGGGATATGGTGGTCAACGGGCGGCCCCTTCGGGAGTACTTTGTGCGGGAGGTGGACATCGTCCACTTGCTGGAGCCCCTGAAGGTCACCGGGATGGAAGGCCGCTTCAACATCTCGGTGAAGGTGCGGGGAGGGGGCGTCGGTGGGCAGGCCGGCGCGGTCCGTCTGGGCATCGCGCGGGCGCTGCTCAAGGTGGACCCGGAACTGCGGCCGGTGTTGCGGCGGGGTGGCTTTCTCACCAGGGATGCGCGGGTGAAGGAGCGGAAGAAGCCGGGTCTCAAGCGCGCGCGCAAGGCTCCTCAGTACACGAAGCGGTAGCCCGCTTGAAGCAGCGACAACGGGGATTTGGAGGGCGAGGAGGGTGGAGATCCTCGCCCTCTTGCTCTACGGGGTGGCTATACCAGCCTGGGTGGGTGGTGGCGTTGCTGTCATTGGCAAAGTGTGCTAAAATAGGAATGAAAGAGATCACAATCCATGCAACCCGGCTGTGATTCTGGCGACGGGGCGAGGCCCATCGTTGGAGGCCCAAGTCCGAAGGGGGAGGAGGCTGATGGACGAGAAAAAGGCTCAGGAGTACATCAACATCCTTCGCCGCACCGACGTCTTCTACGATCTATCTGAGGCGCAATTGCAGATGGTCGCTGGCGTCTGTTCGGAGGCCGAGTACCGGATGGGGGAGATCATCTTTGAGGAGAACAGCACCGGGGATGAGCTGTACGTCATCGCTCGTGGGGAGGTGGAGATCCTTGTCGATCCCTCCCTGGTGCAGACGACGCCCGGCCCGGGGACGGGCCCTGTCACCATCGCCACGCTGCGGTCTGGGCAGACCTTTGGGGAGGTTGCGTTGGTGGACCGGGGGCTGCGCACCGCTTCGGCCCGCTGTGCCTCCCGCAGGACGCGGCTTCTGGTGATACCGCGGGAGCGGTTGATCGCCCTGTGTGATAGCTACCCGGAGCTGGGGTATCGGGTGATGAGGAACGTGGCGGCCGACCTGGCTTTCAAGATCCGTGGGACCGATCTACTGATCCGCGAGCAATTGCTCTGGAGGCCTCGTCCCCCGGCTTGACTTTTCGCTGTGGGGGGTTATAATATCAAATGCGAGCGGGTGTAGTTCAGCGGTAGAACGTCAGCTTCCCAAGCTGAATGTCAGGGGTTCGAGTCCCCTCACCCGCTCCTGGGGCAAACTGGTCTCTGCGAAGCCGCCGGTGGATAGCCACCGGTGGTTTTTTTTGACCCCCCGGGCGTGTATCTCGATCCCTGGTGGGATGGGGCAGGGGCGTATCCCCGCATCGGCCCGGAAGAGCCGCGCCGGCCCGAAGGGCTGGTGTGGGGTGGATTCCCCCCCAGCCCCGCCGGTTCACGGCGGGGCGGTCTCTCGGGTCGCACCAGCCTGGCCTCCAGCGGTCCCTTTCGCTTCCGAGCATGCGGGCGATGTGAGCATTGCGCTACAGCCCGAGATAGGGTAGAATCGTCACACTGTCCAAGGAGTATAAATGGAACCAACGTACCAGGATTTTCTCAACGAAGACCCTCAGCGCCCCGGCGTGCTCCGCTTTGGCGGGGCGCGGATGGCCTTACTCGATATCGAGGCCGGCTTGTGGGGGTTGCGCCGTCAGATCGAGGCGCTGGTCGGTCCC
>DQUX01000080.1 GCA_015662065.1 Anaerolineales bacterium
CCTTCGCGGGCTTCTCCTGCCCGCACGAAGGGGAGGGAGCCGCCGAAGGGCGGCTTTGCCGCCGGTAGCCGGCGACCCGTAGGGGCGCAGCGGCGCTGCGCCCTACCGGTCGCCGGGCAGGAGAGGCATGACCATTCAAATTCACGTTGGTGAAATAATAGTGACCCTTTCGTAGTAGGCAGGCAAGATCAGACCGGGGTGACCCTCCGCAGCCGTACCGCCATGGTGTAGAGCCGGTAGAGGTGGGGCCGCAGGGGAAGGTCCCAGGCTCCTATGGAACGCACCAGCCGCCCGCCGAAGCCCCGCTTGAAGCGGTAGACCCCCCACAGGCCATCCCGACGGCGGGTGAACTCCGCCTCCAGTCGCTCCCTCTCCTCGTCCGGCACCCCCCACAGGTCGTACTCGGCGCAGCCCAGGGAGCGGGCCCAGCGCATTGCTTCCCACTGCAGGAGGTAGTTGGGCATCTTCTCCCGGTGAGCGTCGCCGGAAGCGCCGTAGAAATACCAGGCCCGTGGCGGGAGGGCAAAGGCCATCAGCGCCGCCACCGGCTCCCCCTCCACCTCCGCCAGGAGGAGCCGGGCCCAGCCCCGAGGGACGAAGAGCCGAAAGGCCCGTTCGTAATAGGCCGGGGAATGGGCCCCGAACCGGTCCCGGGCGGCGGTGGCGGCCATCAACCGGTGAAAAGCCGGCAGATCGGCCTCCCCCCCCTCTCGCACCGTCACCCCCTTTCGGGCCGCCAGGCGGATGTTGTAGCGGGTCTTGGACTTCATCCCCGCCAGGACCCCCTTCTCATCGCCGGAGAGGTCCACCACCAGGGTGCGGCGGGGCTGGACGCCCCCTAGCGGTGAGGGGGCCAGGCCCCCTGCAGCCAGCCGCTCCCGCCAGACCGGTCCTTCGGGTAGGTCCGGCTCCACCGTGAGGACCACCGCCCCCCGACCGCGGGCGGCCGCCGCCAGCCCTGCCAGCAGCGTCGTCACCATCCCCTGATCCCCCCAATCCACCAGCGGTCCCCGCGGCACATAGGCGAGCCGGCCCAGCCCCCCCGGCAGCCGGCGATAGAGGACCTGCGCTCCCGCCACCGGCTCCCCTCCCCGCACCAGCGCCACCCGCTGGACCTCCCAGCCGAACCCGGCCTTCAGCTCCCCCCAGGGGCCGGTCTGGAGGATGTGGGCCTGAGGGTGGGCGGCCGCGAAGCGGTCCCACGCCTCCGGCGAAAGGTCGGTGCGGATCTCCAGCGCTCCCATCCTCCGGTCCTCAGTGGGCCCTCCGCCCCACCACCAGCAGCCCGCCTCCCACCTCGCCGGGGGGCACGTCCATCTCGTAGTAGGGCCGCCAGGCGCGGGAGAACCGATGCACCACCCAGCGGGCCAGCAGCCGCTGGTGGCCCAGGCCGCGCAGGCGGGGGGAGGCCAGCAGCCCCCACAGCGACCGTCGGCCGAGGCCGAAACGACGGTTCATCCGGTCCCAGAGATGCTCCACCGGCTCCGGGATGTAGTAGCGGGCCTTCTCCAGGACCATCCCCCCTTCTGCCAACAGGTCGGCCCACTCCTGAGGGGTGTGGTAGTGGTGGTGGACCAGCCATTGATCCATCTCCGCGGCGTACCGCTCTGCCCCTTCCTCATCCCCCATCGCCCTCCGCGCCTGGTAGAAGTGGAGAAGACGGCGGAAGGCGTCGGAGGGAACGGTGAAGATGAAGCGGCCGCCCGGCTCCCCCCGGCCGGGATCGGGGGGCGTCAACACCCGGCCCACTTCCCGCACCACCGGGGCCACGTCTGGGATGTGCTCCAGGACCGAGTTGCTGAAGACGGTGGCGAATGCGCCATCGGGGTAGGGCAGGCGATGACCATCGGCCTGCTGGACCCGGCGGTAGACGCCGGATCGGGCGGCCTGGCGCACTTGCGCCGCCCAGGGGTCCAATCCGACGTCCACCTGGGCCGGACCGAAGAGAGCTTGGGCGACCAGGCCATCTCCGCAGCCCAGGTCGAGGAGGGGGTGTCGATACATCTCCTTCGTTGCCGTCCTCAGCTCCACTGCCCGCCACAGGGCCACCGGCGGGGCGAACCAGTAGGCGGTTAGCAGCTCGGTCAGGAAATCACGCATCTGTTGCATCTCCGGTCAAGACTATTGTATATTCGTCCGGCGCTTTCCGCAAGCAGCGAGGAATCTGGGGGTTCGAAGCAGAACGAGGGGTGAGCATCAACCCCAGGTTGGAGCGAAGTTTAACGAATTCGGCATGGCATGGAAAGTGGGGCATCTCACACAGGGAGCCCGCCAGGCGGGGTTTCGCCCTAAGGCCAGCGGTTTAGCGCCGGGCGGTGGGCTACCCCACCTCGCGCCGAGGGCGACGGCTATCTATGCGCCAGCACCCGGTGGTAGACCGCCAGGGTCCTGCGGGCGGTCTCCTCCCAGGTGAAGCGACCCGCCCGGGCCGGCCCCGCCTCCCGTAGCCGCGCCTGCAGGTCGGGCTGGCCCAGCACCGCCGCCAACCCCTCGGCGATGGCCTCCGGCTCCTCCGGGTCCACCTGCACCCCCGCCTCTCCCACCACCTCCGGCAGCGAGCCCTGGTTGGAGACCACCACCGGCGTCCCGCAGGCCATCGCCTCCAGCGCCGGTAGGCCGAACCCCTCATAGAAGGAGGGGGTGGTGAGGAGGACGGCTCCGTTATAAAGGGCCGGCAGGTCGGTATCGGGGATGTTGGGGAGAAAACGGACCCGGCCGGTCAGCCCCAGCTCCTCCACGCGGGCGAAGACCTCATCGTACAGCCACCCCCGCCCGCCGACGATCACCAAAGGCGCGTCGGTCTCCCCTCGGTCCAGCAGGATGCGGTAGGCTGTCAGGAGGCCAGGTAGGTTCTTGCGGGGCTCAAGCGTGCCCACGAAGAGGAGATACCCCCGCCGGAGCCCATATCGGGCCAGCGCCGTCTCGACCCGGGAGGCTGGCAGAGGGCGGAAGGCCGGGTCGGCCGCCAGGTGGACGGTGGTGACCTTCTCCGGCGGGACCTCCAACAGGCGGATCAGGTCGGCCCGGGTGGCCTCGGAGTCGGCCAGGATGTGGTTGGCCCGGCGGACGGCCCACCGGATCTGCCGGTTGTAGTAGCGGCGGCTGTCGGCGGTGAGGAACTGGGGGTAGTAAAGGAAGTTCAGATCGTGCACGGTGATCACAAAGCGGCAGGCGCCGAAGGCGGGGGGGATGAAATCGGGGCTGTGGAGCAGGTCCAGCCTGAACCGGGTCACCTCGACGCCCAGCGTCCATCGCTCCAGCCGGTGGTGGCACGGGGTCCAGAGGGTTCCGCGATGGAAGTTCGCTCCTGCCTCTCCCCGCGCCCGGTCTCGCCAACTGCGCAGGACCCGGTAGTCCGTTTCCAGGTCGAGGGAGGCCAGGGCGGGCAGGAGGCGGGAGACGTAGCCAGCGATCCCCCCCCGCCGGTAGGCGAGTATCCGGGCGTCTATGCCGATGCGCACAGAGCCATTATAGCGGGTGGGGGGAGGGTGTCAACCGGAAGTCGCCCTGCAGGGGGACTGTCGTCAGTCTCCCGGCCAACGTCTCCAGCGCCTGCACCAGCACATTGACCCCCCGACGGAACGCCTCGATCTCGATATGCTCATCCGGGGTGTGATCGAGGGCCGAATCACCCGGCCCGTAGGCCACGATAGGGCAACCCCACGCCGGGCCGACCACGTTCATATCCGAGGTGCCCGTCTTCAACTTGAACCGGGGGCGTCCCCCCTCGGCGCGGATGGCCCCGAGCAGGGCCCGCACCAGGGGGGTGTTCTTCCCGGCGAGGAAGGGCGGCTCGCTGTAGGGAAAGGCCAGCTCCGCCCCGTCGCACCAGGTCCGTATCTGCCGCTGCAGGGCGGGCACATCGATCCCCGGCGGCAGCCGCAGCCCGATGCGCATCTCCACCCCCTCCTCCAGCCCATCGCCGAAGGTGCGGATCGCCTGCAGGGTGGGGGTCAACTGGTTGAAACGGCGTGTCCCCTCCGGGTTGAACGCAGCGGCGTGGGCCGCCAGCCGGTTCCAGAAGGCCACCGCCTCCTCCGCCGGGGCCGGCCTCTCTCCGGCACTATGCCCCGCTGGCCGCACCAGCCGGTACACCACGCTCAGCGTCCCCTTGTACCCCAATGTGATCCCCTGCCAGCCGCTCGGCTCACCGATAATCACGTGGTCCGGCGGCTCCATCGTGCGGGCCAGATGGTGGGCACCCCGCGAGCGGGCCTCCTCCTCTACTGCTCCCACCACGACCACTCGGATCCCCTCCAACCGGGGGGCCGCCCGGGCCGCCGCCACCACGAAGGCCGCTAGGGGCCCCTTGGCATCCACCGCTCCCCGCCCGTAGAGTTGCCCCCCCTCCCGCCGCACGGGGATCCACCCCGGCACCGTGTCCATATGCCCCAGCAGGAGGATCGTTCTCCTCGCCTCCGGATCCCCCAACACCCCCACCGCGTTCCCCACCTCGTCCCGACGCACCCGGAATCCCATCTCCGCCATCCGGTCTGCCAGGAACGAGGCCACCTTCACCTCCCCACCGGAGGGGCTGGGAATGCGCAGCAATCCCTCCAACAGATCGACCCCATCCATCTCCTGCCTCCTGCTTCCTACCCCACTACCGCCGCCACCTGCTCTACCACCGTGTCGATCTCCTGAGCGCTGATCACCAGGGGGGGCAGGAGCCGGATCACCGTCGCCCCGGCGGAGAGGGCCAGCACCCCTTGCTCGGCCAGGGCTACCAGGTAGGGGGCGGCCTTCTCCTTCAACTCCACCCCCACCATCAGCCCCAGCCCCCGCACCTGGCGCACCTTCGGTGAGGGGATGGACCGCAGGCCCTCCAGGAGCCGCGCACCCAGCTCCGCTGCCCGTCCGGGCAGTTCTTCTTCCTCAATGACGCGGATCGCTGCCAGGGCGGCCGCGCAGGCCAGCGGGTTGCCGCCGAAGGTAGTGCCGTGGGCCTTCTTGGGCAGTTCCCCCACCCGCGAGCCGATGAGCACGGCCCCCATCGGTAGCCCCCCGGCGATCCCCTTGGCCAGGCACATCAGATCCGGCTGCAGGCCGTGGTGCTGGCAGGCGAACATCCGCCCCGTGCGACCCAAGCCGGTCTGCACCTCGTCCACGATGAAGAGGGCACCCCGCTCCCGGCAGATCGCCTGCACCCCGCGCAGATAGTCGGGGGCGCCGGGGATCACGCCCCCCTCCCCCTGCACCACCTCCAGGATCACCGCCGCCGTCTCCTCATCCACCGCCTGCTCCATCCGCTCCAACCGGTTGTAGGGCGTGAAGGAGAAGCCGGGCACCAGCGGCTCGAAGGGCTCCCGGTACGCTCTGCGCCAGGTGGCGGAGAGGGCGCCGAAGGTGCGGCCGTGGAAACCGCGCATCGCCGCGACGACCTTCCTCCGGCCGGTGGCGAGGCGGGCAAACTTCAAAGCCGCCTCCACCGCCTCGGCCCCCGAGTTGCAAAGGAAAGCCCGCTCCAACCCCGGAGGAGCGATACGGACCAGTTCCGCCAGGAGTCGGGCGCGTTGGTCGTTGTAGAACCCGTTGGGGCAGATCGCCATCCGCCGGACCTGCTCCGTCACCGCCCGGACCACGGCGGGGTGGGCGTAGCCCACGTTGGCCACACCGTGCCCGCCGACACAGTCAATATACTCCTGCCCCCTGGCGTCCCACACCCGCGTCCCCTCCCCCCGCACCAAAACCAGGGGCCGCTTGGGGTAGAGACCGCTACCGTACTGGTCCTCCAGCGCAATGATCTCGGAGCGATCCATCAGTCTATCATCCATTTGTTCATTGTTCATTTGTCATTGGTCATTGACCTACCGAATCACCGTCCCCTGCCCGGCCAGCGCCCGCAGTAGGGGGCGGGCCACTCGCCCGTCGGCGATGACCACCCGCTCCACCCCCTCATTCAGGGCCTCGATAGCCCCCAGCAGCTTCTTCTTCATCCGCCCCCGGGCGTACCGGTCGAGGTGCTCCTGGGCCTTCTCCGGCGGGATGTGGGGAATGAGGGTGCTTTCGTCCGGGAAGCGGCGCAGCAGGCCCGGCACGTTGGAGAGGATGACCAGCGTCTGGGCCTTCAGCGCCGCGCCGATGGCCGCCGCCACCCGATCGGCGTCCACGTTCAGCGCCTCTCCCTGACGGCTGAGGGCCAGAGGGGCCACCACCGGCACGTAGCCCGCCATCAAAAGGGCGTTCAACAGTGCCACGTTGACCCGCTCGATCCGGCCGCTGTAGTCGCCGCGCAGCACCTTCCGCTTCCCGTTCTCGACGATGCGCAGCGTCCCTTTGCGCCTCCCCTCCAGCAGCCGCCCGTCCAGCCCGGAAAGGCCGAGGGCGTTCACCCCGAGCTGTTGCAGCCGCTCCACCAGCAGCTTGTTGATCCGCCCCGCCGTGACCATAGCGAAGATCTCCAGTGTCTCCCGGTCGGTGTAGCGGCTCACGAAGCCGGAGACGGAGGTGACGAAGCGGGGCGGATGCCCCAGTTTCTCGGATATGAGGTTGGTCTCGTGGGAGCCGCCGTGGACCAGGACGACCTGCTCACCCTGCCTCACCAGCTCGGCCACGTCCGCACACACCGCCTCGACGTCGGTCCCGCCGTTGCCGCCTGCCTTGACGACGATCATACCTACCTCCTATGCAGCACGCACCACGCAATTCCTCAGATCGGGTGCAACCCCGGGAACTCCAGCCCCATCCGCTCCGGCCAGCCGTACATCACGTTCATCGTCTGCACCGCGTTGCCCGCTGCCCCCTTCATCAGGTTGTCGATGGCGGCGACGACCACCAGCCGGCGGTGGCCCGGGTCGGCGGCGAAGCCGATGTCGCAGTAGTTGGCCCCGGCCAGGACCTTCGGCTCCGGGTAGCGGTGGACCCCGCGCCGGGTCCGCACCAGCCGCACGAAGGGCTCCTCTCCATAATCCCCCCGGTAGATGCGCCAGACCTCTCGCTCCTCCAGTTCCGCGTGGAGCAGGCAGTGGCAGGTGGCCAGCGCCCCGCGCACGATGCCTACCGAGGTGATGGAGAAGTGGAGGCCCGGCCGGGCCGGATCCAACCCCAGCTCCTGGATCAGCTCCGCCAGGTGGCGGTGGCCCACCGGCGCGTAAGTGCGCACCACCCCGGCCCGCTCCGGATGGTGGGAGGCGGGAGAGGGCTTGTTGCCCCCCTCCGAGGAGCCCACCTTGACCTCGACCACCGTCTCCCGCACCAGCCCCCGCCGGTAGAGGGGCCAGAGGGCCAGCAGGGTGACGACGGCGTTGCAGCCGGTGCCGCTGGCGTACCGGGCGTCGGTCAGCTCCCGCCGGTACAGCTCCGGCAGGCCGTAGACGAAGCGGCTCAGCCACTGAGAGGCAGGATGCTCCCGCCCGTACCAGCGGGGGTAGTCGGCCGGGTCTCGCAGCCGGAAGTCGGCGGAGAGGTCCACGGTCCGCTCCGCCAGCCCGGCGAACGTCTCAATCCGCCCCATCGCCTCCCCGTGGGGCAGGGCCAGGAAGAGCAGGTCGCAGGGGACCAGGTCGGCCAGCCGGACGAAGCGCAGGTCGGTGTGGGCCCGCAGGTTGGGATGGACGAAGTAGGCGTACTGCCCGGCATAGGTCTCCGAGGTGATCTGGGTCACCTCCACCCGGGGGTGGGCCAGGAGCAACCGGAGCAGTTCCCCCCCGGCGTAGCCCGATGCACCCACGATCGTTGCTTTTACCATAACATCACCTCACACGGAATGCGCGACACGTAATACGTATTCCGTTATCCTCCCCGCGATGTCCACCTCCGTCGCCCGCATCGCCCCGTGGAACTCGGGGGTGTGGTTGACCTCGTTGACCAGCAACCGGCCGTCCGCCCCCTCCAGGAGGTCCACCGCCACGATGCCGCCCCCCACCGCCCGGGCCGCCGCCAGCGAGAGATGCTCGATCTCGGGGGTGATGGGGCAGGGCAGCGGCTCCCCGCCCCGGGCGGTGTTGGTGATCCAGTGGTCCGAGCGCCGATAAATGGCGTAGACCACCTCCTCGCCGACCACCATCGTGCGGATGTCCTGGCCAGGCTTCTCCACGTACTCCTGGATGTAGAAGACGCTGTGGACGTAGCCACCCAGGGTGGCCTTGTGCTCCAGGATCGCCTCGGCCGCGTCCCGGTCGTTCACCCGGGCCAGGAGCCGTCCCCACGAGCCGAAGACCGGCTTGAGCACCACCGGGTATCCCAACTCCTCAATGGCCCGGAGCGCGGCCTGGGGGGTGAAGGCGACGACGGTGCGGGGGATGGGCAGCCCGGCCTCCCGCAGAGCGGCGCTGGTGAGGAGCTTATCGCCGCAGGTGGCCACCGTGCGGTGGGGGCTGACCGTCGGCACCCCCAGCCCCTCCAGCCAGCGGGTAAGGTAGTAGGCCCGGGAGTGGCTGAGGCAGCGGACCAGCACCGCGTCGTATGCGGCCGGCCTGCCGCCGTCCAGCTTGAAGGCTATCCCTCTCGGGTCGAGCCGCTCGTACGCCACCCCTCGGTCCCGCAAGGCGGCGAAGAGCATCTTCTCCTCCACCCGCACCCGGGAGCACAGCACGCCGATGCGCACCTCGCTCCCCGCACGTCGCACGTCCGGCGTCACTCTCCCCAATCCTCCTCCACCTCCGGGGCCAGCTCCAGAGCGACGGGGTCCAGCTCCACCACCTCCAGCTCCACCCCGCAGTCGGGACAGACCACGATCTCCCCCACCTCCACGTCCGGCGCCAGCTCCACCTCCGCCGCGCACTCGGGACATTCAACCGTCAACATCGCTCCACCTCCTTAAAGATACTGCGTACTCCGTTTGCTTTGCTCACTGGTTATTGACTCATTGGTCATTACTTTCCTCGCCTCCTCGATCTGTGCTCGCACCGCCGCCGGTGACGTGCCCCCCTCCACGCTGCGCGTCTCCACCGACCGTCGGAAGTCGAAGACCGCGTAGAGGTCGTCGGCGAAGGCGGGGTGGATGGCTTGGTATTCGGCCAGCGGGAGGGCCTTCAGAGGCAGCCCCAGCTCCTCGGCCCGCCGGACCGCCCGGCCCACCAGGTGGTGGCTCTGGCGGAAGGGGACCCCCTTGCGCACCAGGTAGTCGGCCAGGTCGGTGGCCAGCATCCGGTCGTCCAGGACGGCGGTCATCCGGTCGCCGTGGACCTTTAGGGTGCGGATCACCCCTGCCGCCACGGGCAGCTCCATCTCCAGCGTGTCGATCACGTCAAACAGCGCCTCCTTGTCCTCCTGCAGGTCCTTGTTGTAGCCGGAGGGCAGCCCCTTGAGGGTCGTCAACAACCCCGTCAGGTGGCCGATCACCCGTCCGCCCTTCCCCCGCATCAACTCCAGCCCGTCCGGGTTCTTCTTCTGGGGCATCAGGCTGGAGCCGGTAGCGTAGGCATCGTCCACCTCCACGAAGCCGAACGCGCGGCTGGACCATAGGATGAGGGTCTCCGCCAGGCGGCTGAGATGGACCTGGAGGAGGGCGGCCCAGGCCAGGAACTCGACGACGTAGTCCCGGTCCTCCACCCCGTCCAGGCTGTTGGCGCTCACGGCGGAGAAGCCCAGCTCGGCGGCCAGGGCCCTCCGGTCGATGCCGAAGGGGTTGCCGGCCAGCGCCCCCGACCCCAGCGGGCAGACCCGCGTCCGCCGGGCCACGTCGCCCAGCCGCTCCCGGTCCCGCTGGAACTTCCAGAAGAAGGACATCAGCCAGTGGCTGAAGAGCAGCGGCTGGGCCTGTTGGAGATGGGTATAGCCCGGCATCACCAGGTCCAGATGGGTCTCCGCCTTCTCGACGATGGCTCCTTGCAGGCCGACCAGCGCCTCGCGGAGGACCTCCATCTCCCCCAGCAGGTAGAGGCGGAGGTCGGTGGTCACCTGGTCGTTGCGGGAGCGGCCGGTGTGGAGCTTGCCCGCCACCGGCCCCACCAGCTCCCCCAGCCGCCGCTCGACCCCGGTGTGGATGTCCTCATCGTCGGGCTGGACCTGAAAGGCACCGGCCTCGAACTCGGCCCGCACCTGTTCCAGACCGGCGATGAGTTGATTCCGCTCCTCGGGAGTGATCAGGCCAGCGCGGGCCAGGGCTCGGGCGTAGGCGATGCTCCCCCGGATGTCCGCCTCGTACAGCCGGTAGTCGAAGCGGATCGAATCGCCAAAGCGCCTCACCAACTCATCGGTCTCTGCTGCGAAACGTCCTCCCCAAAGAACCATACCGCTCACTCCACGCTATTCGCCATTCGTACATTCTTCGCCATTCGTACATTCGTAAATTCGCTCAATCCCGCTTGAACCGGCTGTAGTCGGGCGCCTCCAGCTTCGCCGCCGCGCCGTTCTCCCGATCCACCAGCGCTTTGACCTTGAGGGGCAGCCCGAAGAGGTTGATGAAGCCGGCCGCATCGCTCTGGTCGTAGACGTCATCCTTGCCGAAGGTGGCGAACTCCTCCCGGTAGAGGCTGAAGGGGGACTTGCGGCCCACCACGGTGCAGGTTCCCTTGTACAGCTTGACCCGCACCGTGCCGGTGACCCGTTCCTGGGTCTTGGCGACGAAGGCGGAGAGGGCCTCCCGCAAGGGGGTGAACCACTTGCCGTAGTAGACCAGCTCGGCGAAGCGGTGGGCCACCACTTCTTTGTAGTGGAGGGCGTCCCGGTCCAGGCAGATGGACTCCAGCCCCTGGTGGGCGATGTAGAGGATGGTGCCGCCGGGGGTTTCGTAGACACCTCGGGACTTCATCCCCACCAGCCGGTTCTCCACTAGGTCGGCCCGGCCCACGCCGTGGGCGCCGCCCAGTTCGTTGAGGCGGGTGAGGAGCTCCACCGGCCCCATCGGCTCACCGTCGACGGCGACGGGGAAGCCCTTTTCGAAGTCGATGGTGAGGTAGAGGGGCTCGTCGGGGGCCTCCTCCGGGGCGACGGTGAGCTGGAACATCTCCTCCTCCGGCTGGGCCCAGGGGTCCTCCAGGATGCCCCCCTCGTGGCTCAGGTGCCATATGTTGCGGTCTCGGCTGTAGATGGACTTCTCCGTCGCCGCCACGGGGATGCCGTGGGCGCGGGCGTAGGCCAGCGCGTCCTCCCGGGAGCGGATCTCCCATTCCCGCCACGGGGCGATGACCTGCAGATGGGGGCTGAGGGCTTTGACCGTCAGTTCGAAGCGGACCTGGTCGTTCCCCTTGCCGGTGCAGCCGTGGGCGACAGCGTCGGCTCCCTCCTCCTCGGCGATCTTCACCAGGTGCTTGGCGGTGACGGGGCGGGCGAAGGAGGTCCCCAGTAAGTACAGCCGTTCGTAGATGGCGCCGGCCTGCATAGTGGGGAAGGCGTACTCGGTGAGGAACTCCTCCCGCAGGTCGAGGATGTGGGCCTTGCTGGCCCCGCTGGCGATGGCCTTCTCCTCCAGCCCGATCAGCTCCTCGTCCCCCTGGCCCAGGTTGGCGGTGAAGGTGACCACCTCACAGCCGTAGTTCTCCTTAAGCCAGGGGACGATGACCGAGGTATCCAGCCCCCCGGAGTAGGCCAGGATGACCTTGTTGACTTTACTCTTCATTTCCGCACCTCCTTTGGCGTTCTGGTAAACGAAAGCGCGATGGGGGAGACCATCGCGCAAAAGAAGAGCCAGCCCCCGCCTGGGGGCTGGCTCTGGATTACCTCGATATATGCCCGAGAAGAGCCTACCCAGACGGGTAGTCTGGCCCTTCGCAGGCACGACGCTTGTCGCCGAATATCGCTACCGGATAGAAATCCATCGTTCTCTGGCCTTGTGATTGACTGATAAAACATTACCACAGAAGAGGGGTTTTGTCAAGCTGGAGATCTCCCTTGACAAGCGCTCCATCTTGTGCGAAACTTGCATACCTTCAGCCCTTGCGGGGAGAGGTCGCGGCCTGGCTGAAGCGCCCGCTGCGGGTTGCCGGCGTCGTGTCAGCGGTCCAACACCACCTTTCCTCGGCGCCGAGCCCTGGCGGACAGGAGGGTCCGAAGAGCGGAATCCCGGATGATAGGCGAGGCTAGCCAGAAGCCACCGCAGGAGTGGCTGGACAGGGTGCTGGACAGTCTGCGGAGGGGGGGCCACCTGTCGGCGCGCGGCAGAGACCATTGCCCGTCGGCAGATCCGGACCCGTCTCGTGGAGCAGAGCACCGCAGCCCGCTGGACCCCTGTGGGCGACATTGAGCTGAACCCCAGGGTGTGCCGACCCGGAACGAGTCCGGCGGACCCTCGGCTTCTGGGGTCCATCGTTCACGAGGTCACGCACATGGGGCAGGGGCCGGCGCTGGCTCTCACGGTGGAGGGTGAGGCAAGGGCCTGAAGAGCGGAGTTCGATGCGAAGGCGGAACTGGCTGCGCCCATCGCAAGCCCCCGCCGGAAGACGGTCGCCCTTCTCTCCGGCTCGCAGACGCAGCCGGATCTGCGGCGGGCCCGCGCTGAGATGGTGCGGGAGGCGGGGCCTCGCTACCTGGTGTGGCTTCTGCCGCTCCGGCCCAACTGGCTGACGCGGTTTGTCCAGTGGATCGTGACGAAGGTGGGGGGCAGGGGCAACCGTTCTGGCCGCGCGTCTTCAGACGACTCGCCTTGACTCTCGGCCTACCCGCTGGCTCCAGTTGCTGTACACCCTCCAGGGTCCTGACCGGGGCCGAGGGGTGCCGCCCATATCGGGTGCAGCCGGCCTTCGGCTTCGGCCCCTCGCTGCGCTCGGGCCCTCCGCTCAGGCCACGGTGGGGGTGGTGCCCTTTGCGTGCCCTGAGCGGAGGCGGCGAGGCCGCCGCAGTCTAAGGGCGACCGGTGTTATCTATCCGGCTACGGGCGTTCTTTGACTGCACGCCCCAGGCAAAGCCCGAGGTCCCCGACCGGGAACCCATAGGCGGTTCGCAGAGGCCGAGCTATGGACTGCTGGCTGCCCTGTTCAGTGCCTCCCGGATCTGCCGGGCCGGCGCGGCGAAGGAAACCGTCCCCATCACCTCCGCCGTTCTCGGCCGGGGCAGATCCACTTCTACTTGTGCGACAACAGACGCCGGCCGCGGTCCCAGGACCAGCACCCGGTCGGCCAGGAAGACCGCCTCCGGCACCGAGTGGGTGACCATCACCACGGTCTTCCGGCGCGCCCGCCAGATGCGGAGCAGCTCCAACGCCATCCGCTCCCGGGTCAGCGCGTCCAGCGCGCCGAACGGTTCGTCCAGCAGCAGAACCCGAGGGTCGTGCACGAGCGCCCGGGCCAGAGCGACCCGCTGGGCCATCCCGCCGGAGAGCTGCGCCGGATAGGTCTCCTCGAAGCCGGATAGCCCCACCAGTTCCAGCAGCGCCCGCGCCCGCCGAAGGGCCTTCCCCCGGGGTGTGCGATTCACCTCCAACGGCAAGGCCACATTGGCCTCGACCGTTCGCCAGCCCATCAGCGTCGGTTCCTGGAAGACGATGCCCACGGATCGGGAGGGACGATCCACCTCCACGCCGTCCAAGAGAACCCTCCCCGACGTCGGCCGCTCCAGCCCTGCCACCAGGCGGAGCAGCGTCGTCTTCCCGCAGCCGGAGGGGCCTACCAGGCAGACGAATTCCCCCCCCTCCACCTCGAAGGAGACCCCGTCCAGGACCGGCAGCCATCTGTCGGGCCGCCGGTAGCCCATCTCCAGCCTCTCTACCCGGAGCAGAGACCGGTCCGGTTTGGCCATGCTCACCCCGTTCTCTGATTCCCTTCGTCGGTGGCAGTGGACGTCTTTCCCCACGCGCGCAGCATCCGACGCATCCTGCGGCACAGGGCGGGGTCCTCTGTCAACCAGGTCACGACCGCTCCCCGGGTAGACAACCGCCCGTCCCAGCGCCCGTGCGTCGCCGCGTGCGCCACAAAGCGCGGGAACCTCTCCTGCCACAGGCCATCGAGAGAGAAAAGTTACTTCTTCAGCGGAACACTCACAAGCTCGTGTGTGCCTTAGCATTTGCCAATCTGGGTCCTGTCAGCGGGAAGACCGCCTATGATCTCTATGGCAGATAATCGTTCGTGAAAGCCCTCTCCACCTCTACTGGGGCGGGTAGCAGCCCAGCCTTCCGCATCACCTCCATTGTCGTCTCCCAGGCGACCGGGTCCGACCGCCCCAGCGGCTCTCCCTGCCAGTACGGGAGGGTGGCCTCCAGCACCGCACGCTGCACTGCTTCGTTCTCGCCCAATCCCTCCACATACCTGCGGGAGATCTCGAAGGCCGCGTCGGGGTCAGACAGCGTTTCAGCCAGACCTCGCAGGAAGGCGCGGACGAAACGGCGAACCAGATCGGGGTTCTCCTGCAGAGTTTCCTCGTTGGTGATCAATCCGTTGGAGACCAGCGGCGCGTCCTCAGCCACAGGGAGGAAGACAACCTCGTACCCGGCCTGTTCCAACTGGACCGGCTCGTTGTTGGCGTAGACGACCGCTGCGTCCACCCGTCCCTCGACCAGGTTGGCAAGCTGCGTATAGCCGATCACCTCCAGCTCGACCGCTTCCTCCTCCAGCCCGGCCGCAGCGACCAGCGCCTGCCAGCCGATGTAACTGGCACCGAAGGTCTCCGGGATGCCTACCGTCCGGCCTGCTAGATCCGCTGCCTCCCGGATGCCGCTTTCCCCCAGAGTCACCACCCCCACCGGGAACCGCTGAAACCAACTGACAACCGTGACGACGGGAAGCCCCTGAGACCGCGCCAGCAGCACCTGGTCGCCGCTGGCCACGGCAAAGGGAAGCTCGCCGGCTCCCACCAGTCGCACTCCGTCGGTCTCCCAACTGTAGTCGAACGTCAGCCGGATTCCCTCCTCGGCGAAGTATCCCCGCTCTACCGCCACGTACCAGGGGGCGAACTGCACGTTGGCGACATACCCCATCGGCAGCCGGATGTCGACCGGTTCCGATGAGGGGGCACCAGCGTTGCCACAAGCCACCAGCCCGGGAAGTAGAAGCAGGACGAGCAAGAAGATGTTCTTTCTCAAGTCCGTTCCTCCTTGGTAGAGTAGCTAGGTGTGCAAACGAAAACGTCTTATGCTCTGAGGGGGTCTGTGACCCCCGACTTTGGCTGAAAGCAGTACTTTCGGCCAGAGACGCGGGTCACAGACCCGCTTGGAGCCTTCAAAGCGAGGGTTTTGTGTTAGTGTGACATTGCCAAGGTAGTTAGGTGTGCAAACGAAAACGTCTGGCATCAAGCGTCAAACGTCGGATCGTGCCCCACACCTGACGTTTGACGCCTCACGTTTCACGCCATCGAACGACCCCTCTCTCCAGCAGGGCTACCGTGCCGTAGAGGCTCTGAGCCATCACGACCAATGCGCCGATGCCGACGAACACCAGGGGAGTGTCGTACAGTTGCTGTCCCTGCTTCAGCAGGTACCCCAGCCCACGGTCGGAGGCGACGAACTCTCCCACCACCGCCCCGATGACCGCCAGCGTGGCCCCCACCTTCAACCCGCCCAGGAGGACCGGCAGCGCTGCGGGAAGCTCCAGCAGCCACACCACCTGCCAGCGGGTCGCCTCCAGCGCCCGCATCAGGTCCCGCAGGTTCCGTCCCACCGACCGCACGCCGACGATGGTGTTGACGAGGATGGGGAAGAAGACGATGAGGGCGGAGACCAGGACCTTGGAGAGGAGGCCGGTGCCGAACCAGATGACCAGCAGAGGAGCGACGGCGACGACGGGGACCGACTGGGAGGCGACGATGTAGGGGGCCAGCAGCCGTTCGGCCACGGGGGAGTGGGCCAGCCCGTACCCCAGAAGCGTCGCTGCCAGAGCCCCCAATCCGAGTCCCGCCAGTACCTCCTGCAGCGTAGCCCCCGCGTGGAACCAGAGGGAGCCATCCGCCACCAGCTCCCACAGCCGGGCCATCACCGCCGCTGGCGGCGGGAGGATGAAGGCCGGGTAGCCCCTCAGCCAGATGATCCCCTGCCAGAGGGCCAAGAAGATGGTCAGCCCCAGCAAGGCCAGAGCAATTCGCGATCCGATCCGTCCTGTCATGCACTGACCTCCCGCGCAGACGGCGCCCCCGTGCCATCCTGTGCCCGAGGGACGACGGCTGGGTGGCGGACCGTCCCGCCGTGCTGAGCCCACAAGCAATGCCCCGGGGGCGATTCCTCACCCACGGGGCAGGAGCGCACACGGAAACGGAGCCCCGAAGACCGTGTGGCCTTCGGGGCGCTATCTCACGTATGCCGCGGAGTGCGGCTCTACCGCTCACCTTCTCCCATCCGGACTGTCACCGTCGGCTCCGGACTGGGCGGCTGTCCTGCCGCCTTCACCGGATCGGCCGCTGGCGCGGTTCGCGGGCTCGGTAGGCCAGGGCCTACCCTACCGCCGGTCGGGAATTGCACCCTGCCCCGAAGGTGATTTGATTCGGTTGTCAGCTTCGAGATTATACCCGCTTTGAGCAGGCTGTCAAGCCTCGATGACGCCCAGCTCCTTCCCCACCAGGGCGAACTTCTCCAAACCATAGTCCAGGTCGTCCCGGCTGAGCATCGCCGAGACCATCACCCGGATGCGGGCCTGGCCCCTGGGGACGGTGGGGAAGCCGATGGCCATCGCGAACACCCCCTCCTCGAAGAGGCGGCGGCTGAACGCCTGGGCCAGCTTGGCCTCCCCCAGCATCACCGGTGTGATGGGGGTGACGCTCGCGCCGGTATCGAAGCCCAGCTTCTTCATCTCCTCTTTGAAATAGCGGGTGTTCTCCCACAGACGATCCACCAACTCGGTGGATTCAGACAGCACCTCGACGGCGGCGAGGCAAGCCGCCGTGTCTGTGGCGGTGACGGCGTTGGAGAAGAGGAAGGGGCGGGCCTTCTGGCGCAGATAGTCCACCACGATCTTCTTGCCGGCGATCACCCCCCCGACAACGCCGAAGGCCTTGGAGAAGGTGCCGATCTCCACGTCGAACTTGCCGTGCAGGCCGAAGTGATCGACGATGCCCCGGCCGCCGTGGCCCAGCACCCCCTCCCCGTGGGCGTCGTCCACCATCGTCATCAGGCCGTACCGCTCCGCCACCTCATAGATCCCGTCCAACGGGGCCACGTCGCCGTCCATCGAGAAGACCCCGTCGGTGATGACTATGCCGCGCCGGTAGTCGGAGAGGTGTTCCTTGACCTTTGCCTCGAGATCCGTCGGGTCACAGTGCTCGTAGACGATGATCTTAGCCCGGCTCAGCCGACAGCCGTCGATGATGGAGGCATGGTTGAGCCGGTCCGAGAAGATCACGTCCTCCTTGCCCACCAGTGGCGGGATGGCGGCCTGGTTGGCGCAGAAGCCGGATTGGACGTAGAGGGCGTCCTCCACCCCCTTGAACTCCGCCACCTTTCGCTCCAGCTCCACGTGCAGACTGAGGGTGCCGGCGATAGAGCGCACCGCCGTTGGTCCCACCCCGAGCCGGTCCAGTGCCTCGTGGGCGGCCTCCACCAGCCGGGGGTGGGTGGCCAGGCCCAGGTAGTTGTTGGTGCAGAGGTTGAGGACCTTTTTGCCGTCTACCACCATCCAGGAACCCGGGGGCGACTCGATGGTGCGTAGGTGGATGAACAGTCCCGCCTCCTTCAAAGCTGCAGTGTCTTCACGGATGAAATCGAATTTGTCTGTCATTGCTCCACTCC
>DQUX01000047.1 GCA_015662065.1 Anaerolineales bacterium
ATTGTCAAAGTAGATAGAGGTTGTTCAGATGCGTACATTCCGTCTTCCCAGCCCGCCCGCCCCTGAGAAGCCAGACCGATGGTCTGGATAGGCGTGCTGGGGAAGACAGGCCACCATCGTCCAGCCGGCCCTCCAGACCATCGAGGGCTGGTTTTTTTGTGGGGGAGCGGATGACGATCCAGGAACTGACCGACCGGATGAACGGGTTTGTCACCGATATGGGCTGGTATCAGGAGGACTCTCCCTGGCCGCAGACGCCGCGCAACATCGCCATCAGCCTGGCGCTGGAGGCGGCGGAGGTGCTGGAGCACTACCAGTGGGGAGAGCAGGCAGACCCGGCGGCCCTGGCGGAGGAGCTGGCCGACGTCGCCCTCTACCTCCTGCAACTGGCCTACCTGACCGGGGTCGATCTGGAACAGGCGATCCTGGACAAGATGGACTACAATTACACCCGCCGTTGGCCGGAGGGATCAGAGCGGTGAAGATCCTGGCCCTCAGCGACCGGGTGGTGGACGAGATCTACAGCTCCCGCGTCCAGGAGTTGTTCGGCGATGTGGACCTTTTGGTCTCTTGTGGGGACCTGCCCTACTCCTATATGGAATATGTGGTCACGATGCTCTCGGTGCCGGCCTTCTACGTCCACGGCAATCACGACCGGCCTGAGTACACCGCCAACGGAGGGAGCCTGACAGAGCCGGGCGGGTGGGTCAACCTGGACGAGCGGACGGTGCAGGCAGGGCCGCTCCTGCTGGCCGGGCTGGAGGGCTCTCTTCGCTACAAGCCCCGCGCTCCCTACCAGTACACGGAGGGGGAGATGTGGGGGAAGGTGGTGCGGCTGATCCCGGCCCTCCTGCTCAATCGGATGCGCTATGGGCGATACCTGGACCTCCTGATCACCCACGCCCCGCCCCACGGCATCCACGACGGGGAGGACCTGCCCCACCGGGGGTTCGAGGTCTTCCGGTGGCTGATGGATCGCTTCCGGCCTCGCTATCTGCTCCACGGTCACAAGCACGTCTACCGGCCCCAGACCACCCGCACCCGCCGGGGGGACACCACCGTCGTCAACGTCTATCCCTTCGCCGTGATCGAGGTCGGGCGGGTTGTCAGCCCGACCCATACGGAGGAAAAGTGACCGAATTTCAGGCCCAAGCAGATTTCCGCCGCGCTCGCCTGCGGGCCTTCCTGCGGGAGGCGCGGGCAGCGCTGGGTGGACAGCCCAACCGCCTCCTCTCCTGGGAGGATGCCCGCGAGCACCTGCGCGTGGGTGGGCAGGTCTACCGGGGCCTGCGCACGGTCCCGCTGGAAAAAGTCGTGGGCAGCGTCAACCGGTATCGGGATTTCGACCGGAGCTTCCTGCCCACCCAGGACCACACCGCCCACCGCTGGCGCTCCATCAGCCGGGCCTTCTACGATGACGTGAGCCTGCCGCCGGTCAAGCTCTACCAGGTCGGCGATGCCTACTTCGTCCT
The DNA here is from genome assembly GCA_015662065.1 of Anaerolineales bacterium. Lineage (GTDB taxonomy): Bacteria > Chloroflexota > Anaerolineae > B4-G1 > DUEL01 > SZUA-1492. Next base: position 1,473 of record DQUX01000047.1, read on the forward strand.
GGACGGCAATCACCGGGTCTCGGTGGCCCGCGAGCGGGGCCAGATGTTCATCGACGCCGAGGTCATCGAGGCGCAGACCCGGGTGCCGGTGGAGGCAGACCTGGATGCCGGCGATCTGGAGATCAAGGGAGAGTACGCGGAGTTCCTGGAACGGACCCGGCTGGATGAGCTGCGGCCAGATCAGAGGATCGAGTTCACCATCGGTGGCGGCTACCGGCGGCTCCTGGAGCACATCGCCGTCCACCGCTACTTTATGGGCCTGGAACAGGAGCGCTTCATCCCGGAGGAGGAAGCGGTCTGCGACTGGTACGACCATCTCTACCTGCCGCTGGTGCGCATCATCCGGGAGAAAAAGATATTGAAGGAGTTCCCCGGCCGGACCGAAGCGGACCTGTATCTGTGGATTATGGACCACCAGCATTTTCTGCGGGAGCGATTCGGCCCGGAAGTGGAGACGGAGGCGGCGGCGGAGCATTTCGCCGATCGGTACTCGACTCGGCTCGTCCATCAGGTGGCCCGCACGCTGCGCCGCCTGCTGGGCAGGAAACGGACCGGTTCCTAACAGACTGGAGTCTGGCAAGTTTTCGGAACCCCCATATCTTGGGGTTAGTGGCAACAGAGCGGTCAAGAGGCGGGTTCGTAGTAGCGGCTTCAGCCGCTTTTGCCCCTTTGGAACGGCTAAAGCCGTCACTACGAACCCAAAATGCCAATGTCCAGTAGAGTTGTTGCACAATAACAACAGAATATGCTGGCCGAGGCAAGACAACGGGCCGGTCGGCCGGCTCTCGGTCTACGAGACCGAGG
>DQUX01000417.1 GCA_015662065.1 Anaerolineales bacterium
CAACCACCGATGGCGACCCCACGCCCCTCTCACCTCTTACCCCCCCCCCACCGCCGCCAACCGCGCCCGGACCGACTGTACCAGCTCCCGATAGCGGATCAGGTCGCTGCGGCGCAGCCGGAGAGCATCCCCCAGCCCCAGGCCCGACTCCCGTCGGAAGGACCACAAGAGCACCAGGCCAGCCGCGCTGTAGGCCAGGGTCGAGCCCAGGGCCGCTCCCACCATCCCCAACCGGGGGATGAGGAACCAATCCAACACGCCGTTCAATACCAACCCCACCGTCGCCGCCAGGATCGAGACCTGCTGCCGGTTCCGGCTGGAGAAGTTGCGGGCCAGCACCTTGTAGAGGGTCATCATCGTCGTGCCCGGCACCAAAAGAATCAGCGGTCGGACGGCCGGGGCGTACTCCGCCCCGTACAGCAAGGGAATGCCCACCACCCCCGCCGCCAGGACGGCCACACCGGCCAGGGCCGTCACCAGCAGGGTGTGTCGGCAGACCTCCGCGGTCAACTGATGGACCTCAGACTCCTCGGCGGCAGAGAGCTTGGGGAAAAGGACCAGCCCCACCGAGTTCGGGATGTACCAGACCATCTCGGCGACGGAGGTGGCGATGCCGTAGAAGGCGATCTCCGGGGGGGTGAGAAAGAAAGCCACCAGGTAAATATCCAGCCGGTAGATCAGGTGGCCGACCAGGTTCTGGAGGTAGGACTTGAAGCCGTAGAGGAGAGATTCCTTCATCAAGCCCCAATCCGGCCGGAGGTCGGGGCGGACGAAGGCCCCGACAACGGCCAGGCTCAACCCGGCCGCCACGACGATCCCCGCGCCATAGGCGGCCGTCGCCCAGCCGATCCCGCCGTGGAAGACCAGCAGGGCCAGGAGCATCATCCCCAGGAGGGAGGCCGGCATCAGCAATCGAAGCAGGTTGAACAGTGCGAAACGACGAAAGGCGCGCAGGATGGCCATCCAGTACGTATACAACAGCAGAACCGGCGCCAGCACCAGCACGAAGCCGAAATACCGGGCCGGCATGCTCCGCAGGACGGTGCCCAGGGCCACCCCCCGGGCCAGCCACAACCCCAGCCCAACCAGCAGCCCGATCCCCAGGGCTAGGTAGACCCCGTTGGCAGCCACAGGGGCCGCCCGCCGCTTCTGCCGGGCGATGAAGTAGATGTTGGCCTGGGAGATCCCCAGGTCGGTCAGGGCGACCAGGGTGACCGGAAGGGTCATCACCAGCGTCAGGACCCCCCGCCGGGTCGGGCCCAGAAGGCGGGCGGTCAGCACGCCGATCAGGAGATTGAAGAGGACGATCAGCACTTCTGTGAGAAGAGTGCCCAAGACGTTTCGGAAGAAGCGCATCTACCCTTCCTCATTTCTAGGATTTTCACCACGGAGGCACAGAGGCCACAGAGTTTAGCGTGCATCCCCATCCTTGAGCGTCGCCACTGGCCGCAGCCGCGCCACCGGTCGGGCGATGGAGTGGGCTGCCAGCGCGCCCGCCACGGCCCACACCCCGTTGTCGCTCAGATAGGAGACAACACGGGGCGGCGCTCCGTCATACCCATACAGCCGGGTCCCGCCGCCAACCTCCCCAAAAGTCCAGCCCAACCGCTCGGCGGCCCGCCCCGCCCCGTGGCTGGCCGAGTTCAGCGCCGCTCCC
>DQUX01000361.1 GCA_015662065.1 Anaerolineales bacterium
CCCCCACCGCCGCCGGATAGAAGGCGCGGGGGGCGTCGCTCAGCCAGTCGAAACGGAGGGTCGCCAGCGGAGGCAGGCACCAGGCGACCCACCAGCCCAGAGCCAACAGGACCGGACCGGTCCCCACGGCCCGTAGCGCCCCCCACCCCACCACCGCCAGCGCAGGCAGTCCCACCAGCGCCACCGCCAACCCGGGGTCCAGCCCCCCGCGCGCCAGAAGCCCCGCCAGGGGGGCCGCCGGGAAGGTGAGCGCCTGGAGGGCATAGGCCCCGCTGTAAGCCAGATCGGGCCAAGCCAGGCCGTGGAACGCCGTCCCCTGCGGGCGGGCCATCGCGGCGGCGAAAAACGCCAGCCCCGAACCGGCCAGGTGGGCCAGGGGCCAGGGGGAGGGCCGGCGGCCCCTCCGGTAGAGGGCCAGATCGGCCACCAGGACCACCAGCCCGGCCACCACACCGCCCTCGTGGGCGAAGCCCGCCAACCCGGTCAGCATCGCCGCCGAGAGGTGACCCGCCAGCGAGCCCCGCTCGCTGGCGGGTAGGTAGGCCAGCAGCGCGCCCAGGGCCAGCCCGGTCGTCAACGGATAGGAGAAACCGATAGCCCAGGGAACGGCGTCGAAGGCAAAGGGGAAAACCACGAAAAACGCCGCCGCCAGCGGCGCGGCCAGCCATGGCCGCTTCCCCCACCGGGCGGCCAGCAGACCGACCAGCAGCCCGCAGAGAGCGTGTCCGGCCAGGCTGAGCCCGTGGAGAAGAACCGGCCCCAGGTCGCCGGTCAGCAGATAGAGAACCCGCCACAGCGTGAAGTGAAGCGGCCGGTAATCCCGGTATGGCCCTACCGTGCGCCAGAACTCCACCAGCCCCGTCGCCTCCACCCAGGGGACCTGCAGCAGGTCGTCCGAGTAGAGGGGGAGGGCCAGCACACCACCATAGAGCAACAGCGTGAGCGCCACAGAGACCAACGCGGCCGCACCCGCCGGTTTCAGGTTGCGGGTTTCAGGTTTCAATGTTATAAAACCCCCAACTTCGAACCCCGAATTCTGAACTCCGAACCCTGAACCTCCGAGAGGATACCATAGATGACCAGACAGAGCAAGGGGAAACACTGGCAGCGGTACTTCCTTATATCCCTCGGCTGCGCCAAGAACACCGTAGACGCCCACGGAATGGCGACGCTCCTGGAGCGGGCGGGCTACCGGGCGGTGGAGGCCCCCCGCCGGGCCGATCTGCTCATCGTCAATACCTGCGGGTTCATCGAGCCGGCGCGGGAAGAATCGCTGACGGTGCTCTCAGAACTGGCGGCAGCCAAGCGACCCCATCAGGCTCTGCTGGTCGCCGGGTGCTGGTCCCAGCGGGATCCAGAGGCGATCCTGATGGCGGTGCCGGAGGTGGACGGAGTAATGGGCACCCGCCGGTGGATGGACGTGGTGGAGGTGGCCCGGCGGCTGGCCCGGCCCGACCGACGCGGCCCCGTGATCCACCTGCCACCGACGCCCAGCGTGGGGCAGGACGAGCGAGGCATCCCCCGGACGGCGGTCCAGGGGGCCAGTGCCTACCTCAAGATCGCCGACGGCTGCAGCCGTGCCTGTGCTTTCTGCGCCATCCCCCTCATCAAGGGCCCCGCCGTCAGCCGCCCCCCCGAGCGCGTGCTGGACGAGGCGGCGATGCTGGCGGAGCGGGGGATGAAAGAGATCATCCTCATCGCCCAGGATACCACCGCCTATGGTCGGGACCTGGGGATGAGGGGCGGGCTGGCGGCGTTGCTGGAGCGGATGACGGCGAGGGTGCCGGACGTGCCCTGGATCCGGGTGATGTACAGTTTCCCCGGCGCCGTCACCCCCCGGCTGATCGAAGTGATGAGCCGTCACCCCCAGGTGCTCCCGTACCTGGACATCCCCCTCCAGCACGCCCACCCGGCGGTCCTGCACCGGATGCGTCGTCCGGCCGACGTGGGATGGGTACGCCGGACGGTGGCGGCGCTGCGAGAGCGGATGCCCGAGATCGCCGTACGCACCACCTTCATCGTCGGCTATCCGGGCGAGACGGAGGAGGAGTTCGCGACGCTGGTGGACTTCGTGGAGGAGATGGCCTTCGACCGGGTGGGGATCTTCACCTACTTCCACGAGGAGGGGACACCGGCAGCGGCCCTGCCCGACGACGTGCCGCCGGAGGTAAAAGAGGAACGCCGCGCCCGGCTGATGGAGGTTCAGCAGCCTATCTCCCTGGCAAAGAACCAGGCGTTGGTGGGACAGACGCTGGAGGTGCTCATCGAGGGGCAAGGGGACGGGCTGAGCGTGGGCCGCAGCTACCGGGACGCGCCGGAGATCGACGGACTGGTGCTGGTCGAGGAGGAGGTGCCGGTGGGAGAGATGGTGCGGGTGACGGTCACCGGCGCGCTGGAGTACGACCTGATAGGGCGGCCGATACCGTAGAGGGTGAACATCGTCCAGCGGGAAGGGATGACCCACGAAGGAGATGTTCCGGTGGTCATAGAACCCCTCCCGGATGTGGGGCGCCCCGCCGGGGCGAGAGGGAACCTTGCTGCTGCCCCCCAGGTTGACGCCGCGCAGGATGAGCGTGCGGCCGTGCTCATCTTTGAACCAGGACCCCTCAGTACGGATTATCCTCTGCCCCCCAGGGCAGTCACTCCACCCCGGCGAAGAACTCCGGGTGCTGCTCCCGCAGTTCCTCCAGCAGGTCGCCGAAGACGGCCGGGGCGTGGGGGTAGACCTCCTCCAGCATCCGCACAGCGACCTCCCGGATCTCCCACTGGGCGTGGGGGGAGATGCGCACCCGGAAGATGTGCCGCAACTCACGGAAGTTGTAGGTGGCGATGATGCGAGTAGCGGCACCGTTGGGGAGGACAAAGCGAGCGTCCTCCTTACGTACCCCCAGCTCCCGCAGCGCCCAATAGGTCGCTTTTACCTGGTCGGCGAACCGGTCCCAGATCGCCCGCCCCTCGGGGTCCTCGGCAATGGCGGGCGGCAGCACCCACTCTGGGTCGTCCATCGAGACGTACCGCTGGCTCTCCTGGGAATAGGAGGCCAGCCTATGCCTGACGAGCTGATGCGAGCACGCCCGCGAAATGCCGCCGATCTCAAAGGTAGCCGAGGCATGCTCAATGATGCTCTCGTGCCCATCGCGGATGCGGGCACGGAGGAAGGCGGCCGGATCGTTCCGGCCCTCGCTCCGGTAACAGACCCGTCCTGCCCGCTCCAGCAACGCCTCCGGCGTCCCGTCTCCCCGCAGATAGCGGGTGATGGCGATCAATTCCACCTGCATTTCCAACCTCCATACCCTCGTCCGCTCTGAAAGCTCCACGCGGGTCTGTGACCCGCGTCTCCGGTCGAAAGCCGCCGTTCTCAGCCCAAGTCGGGGGTCACAGCCCCCCTCAGAGCATAGCTTGAAGGCTCCACGCGGGTCTGTCTCCGACCAAAAGCCGCCGTTCTCAGCCCAAGTCGGGGGTCATAGACCCCCTCAGAGCATAGCTTGAAGGCTCCACGCGGGTCTGTGACCCGCGTCTCCAACCAAAAGCCGCCGTTCTCAGCCCAAGTCGGGGGTCACAGCCCCCCTCAGAACACAATGCGACTTTGTCGAACTACTCGTATGGCCGGATGATCCCCCCCTCCACCCGCAGCAATGCCGCTCGCTGGCGGAATGCAGGGCTGAACATCTCCAGATCGGTGGCGGTCAGGAGGGCCTGCTCCACTCCGTCTACCTGGGCCAGCAGGAACCCCCGTCGCCGCCGATCCAGTTCCGCCATCACCTCGTCCAGGAGAAGCACCGGGGCCTCCCCCGTCGTCTCCCGCATCCAGGCCACCTGCGCCATCTTCAGCGCCAGAACCGCCGTCCGCTGCTGTCCCCGCGATCCGAACACCCCCAGGTCCACCTCCCCAACGAAGAACCGCATCTCGTCCCGGTGGGGGCCGGTGAGGGTCATCCCCCGCTCGATCTCATCCCGCTGTCGCAGACGGAGACGCTCCCGGAAGGCCGCCACTAGGTCCTCACCGCTGACCCCGACGGGGGGACCGGCGGGCTCCTCCAGCGCCAGGCCCATCTGATAGTCCAGGGCAGGGGGACGGGCCGGGTCGAAGTTGGGCCGGTAGGCCAGCCGAAGCCACTCCTGTCCGCCAGTCAGGTCGCCGTGGATGCGGCTGGCGTGGTGGGAGAGATCGGCGATCAGGCGACGACGGCCCTGAGAGACGACGACACCGCTGGCAGACAGCCGCTCGTCCAGCGGGTCCAACTGACCCGGATCGCCTCCCTCCTCCGCCAGATGCCGCAGAAGGGCATTCCGCTGCCGCAGGGTCTCCGAGTACGTCTCCAGCGCCGCACAATAGTCGGCGTCCACCTGGCAGAGGGTCTCGTCCAGGTACCTCCGCCGGCCTGCCGGGGGACCCGCCACCAGGTCCAGGTCCTGCGGGAGGAAGAGGACCACGTTCAGACACCCGGCCAGGTCCCGCCGCCGGCGCACCTGCCGGTCAACCCGAATGCGCTTCTGGAGACGTAGCCCGCCGTTGGCGGTGCGGACCAGGGAGAGGGCGATGGCGACCTCCCGCACCCGGTCCCGCTGCGCTACCTCGGCCCACAGGTGGGCATAGGCCAGCCCCTCCCGCTCCGCCGACCAGTTGATCAGTTGCCGGTCCGTGGAGGTGAGGGGGGAACGGCCCGTCGCCAGATAGTAGATCGCTTCCAGGAGGCTGGTCTTCCCCTGGGCGTTGGCCCCGCAGAGGAGCACCAGCCGGTCTGGCCATTCCAGCTCCAGACGGGCATAGTTACGGAAATTCTCCAGGCTGAGGGAACGGACGCGCATCGGGCGTATTGTAACATGAGAAGCCCTATGATACAATGCGAAAAGTGAGACAGGTCATCGGTCGGAGCGTGAGCCGGAGGGTGTGGAAGCAACTGCGCCAGGGGCCGTCCGTCGCCCGGGTGCTGGCGAGTTTCGAGCACGCCTGCGATCTGATCACCGCAGAGGGGGATATCGTGGCCCTGGTGACCCGCCGGGTGGGCGACGGCCCGCTGAACGTAGTGGTGGAGGGAGCCGCCGGTCTCTTCGCAGAAATGGAGGCGGGGGCAACCGCGAGGCTGACGGGCGAGGAGATCCGCTTTTCCCTCCTCACGGTGGACTTGAGAGGGGCAACTGTGTGGGAGCCCCGGCCGAATTGGGGGTCGCTGCGGGCCCGACGGGCCGCCATCGTCGCCCACCTGCCGGCCCTGCGTGTCCTCTGCCTGAAGTGCGCGCCTCCGGGCAGCCTCCTCGCCCTCCTGGAGTCCCCCTCGGCCGGGGGCGTACCTCGTGGAGCCACCATCGCCGCTGCCCGTAAAGCCACCGGTGATCTACAGGCCGGCTGGGCAGGGGATGAGGCCCGGTTGCGGACGGGGGCCGCCCGGCTGTCCGGCCTGGGCGGTGGGCTGACGCCCAGCGGGGACGATTTCCTCACCGGGGTGATGCTCTGGGCCTGGCTGGCCCACCCCGCCCCCGGCCCCTTCTGCCACATCCTGGTCGAGGCCGCCGCCGGCCTCACCACTACCCTCTCGGCCGCCTTTCTGCAGGCCGCCGCCCGCGGGGAATGCAGCGGAGCCTGGCACAGGCTGATAACGGCGCTGGGAGAGGGAACAGATGCGGAGGTGGCGGGGGCGGCGCAGGGGGTGTTGGCCCACGGAGCGACCTCCGGTGCCGACGGGCTGGCCGGGTTCCTCTGGGCAGGGCGCTCGACCGACCGACTGCGGCGGGAACGATCCTAACCGGCACCCCTATCCCGCCAGCGCCAGCAGCACACCGCCGCACCCAATCAGCAGAGCCGCCAGCCAGAGGTCGGCCCGGCGCAGCGGCAACGAGGCCGCCCTCCCCCCGTTGGGATCGAAAGCGCGGACCGTCGCCGCGCTGACCACCGCGTCGCCGTAGTGCAGCGTGTTGGCAATAGTGGTGATCAGGAACAGTCGCAGCGCCAATCCAGGCCGCCGCATCCCCCCCCGCAGCCGGATCGTCTGCCAGGTCACCGCCGCCATCTCCCGCAGCGCCCCCAGGAGGTTCACCGCCAGCGCCGTGGCGAACCCCAGCCCCCGCAGACCCAACCGGTCGAAGAGAGCGACGACGTCCGAAAGGGAGAGGGAGCCCAACCCCAGGCTGAAGGCCAGGGTTAGCCCGAAGGCCCGCCCGGCCATCTCCAGGCCGACCGCCAGCCCCTCGCGGGAGAGGTGAAACGGCCCCACCACCACGTCCGGCCGGCCGATCAGGAACGGCCCCAACGCGACCGCGGTCAGGAGAAAGGTCCAAAACCGGGGACGACGGAGCAGCCGGAGTCCCTCACGATTCCAGACCAGGCCGAAGGCCATCTCCAGAAGCAGGAGAGCCGCCAGCCACCAACCGTCCAGCAGGACGACCATCAGGACCGTCCAGCCGGTGAACAGCAGATAGCCCCAGGGGCTCAGCGGACCACCTCGCCCGGCGCCGGCTCGCGCCGTCCCAGTCGGCGCGCCACCGCGCCGCCCAACCCCCACGCGCCCCATCCGGCAACACCTCCTACAGCCAGGCGGATCGTCAGCAGGACGGCCAGGATCAGGAGGGCCGCCGAGGGGTCCAACCCCAGCATCCGGCTCCCCTCCTGAAGCATCTTGGTGTAGACCTGGACGACATCCCCGCCGTAGAGCACCCGCATCATCACGAACTTGTGCGGCAGGTTCCATCCCACGGCCAGTGCCCCGCCGACGACGAACGCCCAACGGCGCGGCGCGCGGGCGAGCCACAGGATCGCCTCCATCAGCGCGCTCTCCACAAGGATGGCGACAAACGGCCCCAGCCGGGCTCCCCCAGGGCTGAGCAGCTTGACCAGCGCCGTCACAACGCCGATGAAGAAGACCGAACCCCGGTTCGGGACGAAATGGCGGCCGGTCAGCGCCACCGCCACACCGATCCCCCCCATCACCACCCCGGTGAGAAAGGTGTTGGCCTGGGGCGGAAAGATGACGTGCAGATAGCTGCCCAGGGTCATCTCCACCGCCCCCCAGAGCGCGCCGAACAGCCCGATGGTGACCCAGTCGCGTACCGTGTATGATGACATTGTTCGCTCCTCACTTGGTGTTTCTTATTGTTCCGAAAATAGGAGGGACAGGGACAAGCCCTGCCCCTACGCCTCCCCCCTCATCACCTGCCCATCTTCCATCTGCCACACCCGCCCGGCGTACCGCTCCACCAGCCGGTGGTCGTGGGTGATCAGCAAGACCGTCTGGCCTGCCCGGCTCAGGTCGGCCAGAAAGTCCATCAACCGAAGCAGGTGCTGTCGGTCCTGACCGACGGTCGGCTCGTCCAGGATCAGGAGCCTGGGCCACAGGCTGAGGGTAGCCGCCAGCGCGGTCCGCTGCTGCTGCCCCACGCTGAGCGCCCTCGTCGGCCGGTGGCGCAGGCTCAGCAGGTCGGCCTGGGCCAGCACCTGATCCACCCCCGCCCCCTGCTCCCTCCCCAAATTGCGCGGGCCGAAGCGGACCTCCTCCTCCACCGTGTCGCACACCAGTTGGTGGAGAGGGGTCTGCTGCAGGAGCCCCACCCGCCACCCCTCCCCCCGCCCGTTGGCGTGCCAGACGACCCGACCCCGGC
>DQUX01000128.1 GCA_015662065.1 Anaerolineales bacterium
GTAGGGGCGCAGCGGTGCTGCGCCCTACCGGTCGCCGGGCAGGATAGGTAGCGCCGGAATCCCATTCCGGCGCGCCCGCGAATAGGGATTCGCAGGCTCCTCTCCGGAAACATGCAATTGCCCCAAGCTTGACGCCAGGGTTATTTTGCGCCATAATGCTACCGGGGAAAAAGCTATGCCAACAGGTGCCGCACAGACCCAGGCATCGCCCCGACCATCAGGGAAAGGAGCCTTTACAATGCCTGCAGTGGAAATTCGACCGGGTATCTACTGGATCGGCGTCAACGATCGAACGACCGATCTCTTCGAAGGGCTCTGGCCCATCACCCAGGAGGGGGTCTCCTACAACACCTACCTGGTGGATGGCGAACAGAAGGGACTGATCGACCTGGCCAAAGGGCTCAAGACCGACGAGTTCCTGGACCAGGTCGCTCAGGTCATCGATCTCTCAGAGCTGGATTACATCATCATCAACCATATGGAGCCAGATCACACCGGCATCCTCCGCACACTGCGCCGGATCGCCCCTCAGGCGGTGGTCCTGGGCACCCGGAAGACCCGGGAGATGTTGGAGGCTTTCTACCAGGTCACCGAGGGCGTGCGCGTCGTGGAGGACGGGGAGAGGCTGTCGCTGGGCAGCCACACGCTTCAGTTCTTCTCCACCCCCTTCGTCCACTGGCCGGAGACGATGATGACCTACGAGGTGACCCATCGGGTGCTCTTCTCCTGCGACGGCTTCGGAGGGTACGGGGCGCTGCAAGGGGCAATCTTCGACGACCGGTGCGGCGATCCGGCCCTCTATGAGCGGGAGGCGCTGCGCTACTACGTCAACATCGTGGCGGTGTTCAGCCGGCCGGTGCTCAAGGCCATCGAGCGGTTGAAGGATGTGCCCATCGAGGTCATCGCCCCCTCCCACGGCCTGATCTGGCGGAAGGACCCCGGCCGGATCATAGAGCTATACCGTAAATGGGCCGGCTACGCCACCGGCGAGAGGGAGATGGGGGTGACACTGCTGTACGGCTCGATGTACGGCAACTCCGAGCAAATGATGAACGCCGTCGCCCAGGGGGTCTCCCAGGCCGGGGTGCCGGTGGAGATCTTCGACGTGGCCCGCACCCACACCAGCTACGTCCTGCCCTCCCTGTGGGTCCGCCAGGGGGTGATCGTCGGCGCGCCTACCTACGAGGGTGGGCTTTTCCCACCGATGGCCCACACATTGGACATCGCGGTCCGCAAGCGCATCCTCAACCGGAAGGCGGCCTACTTCGGCAGCTACGGCTGGAGCGGTGGGGCGCGGCGGGAGTTCGCCCGCCTGGCCGAGTCGCTGAAGTGGGAGGTGGTGGACACCTTCGAGTTCCACGGTGGGCCGACGCTGGAGGACCTCCGGGCCGGGGAAGCGTTCGGCCGCCGCTTCGCGGAAGCGCTGCGGTAAGAGAGACACGGAGACGCGGAGAACCCCGCGTCCCCACGTCCCCCCTCTACCGGGCCGGCACCACCACCAGCGGCACCGGCACAAAAGTGGCGATAAGGACCAGCACCAGGACGATCCCCAGCGCCACCCGCCTCCGCCCCACCCGGGAGGCGTCGTTGAGGGGGGGCGGATGGCGAGGGCCCAGGAAGAGCCCCAGCACCGCCCAGAGGATCCAGGTGGCGGCGGCCGGGTTGCCGATCACCGCCAGGTACAGCCCCAACACGCCCAGCAGGCCGATCATCACATAGGCCAGCTTCCACGCCCGCCGGCCCAGCAGTGCGTAGGCCACGTGCCCCCCGTCCAACTGACCGATGGGCAGCAGATTCAACGCCGTCACCAGTAGCCCCGCCCAGGCGGCGAACGCCACCGGCCCACCGGGGCTCTCGGGCAGCGAAAGCCACACATCCTCCCCGTTCTCGTCCGGCAGCACCTGCCCCTTGACCACGTACTTGGCGGCAAGGTAGATGAGGGAGTTGCCCTCCTGATAGACCTCTCCCGTCTGCCGGATGTCGATGAAATCGGATGGGCGGCCGACCTGGCTGAACATCAACCCCAGGATGAGCAGGGGAATCGCCACGATCAACCCTGCCAGCGGTCCGGCGATGCCGATGTCGAAGAGGGCCTTGCGGTCCCGCATCGGCGCCCGCTGGAAGATCACCGCCCCCATCGTCCCCAAGATGCTCAGGGGCATCGGCACGAAGTAGGGAAGGCTCACCGGCGAGCCGTACCGCCGGGCGACGAAGTAGTGGGCCAGCTCGTGGGCCAGGAGGATCGTCATCAACGCCACCGCGAACGGCAGACCGGAGAGGTACCAGAGGGGGTTACTCGGATCCCCCTCGGCGGAGAGGCCCGCCGCCATCGTGCTCAAGACGGTGGCGGCGAAGAGCAGCAGGTTGACCCAAGGCCGTCCCCCTCGCCGGCGGACCACCCCCCGGACCGCCAGCACCTGATGGGCACCCTCCTTCGCCTCCGAGAGCATCGCGGTGTACCCCAGGGTGGCGAACCGCTCCGACAGGCGGTCGAAGACGGCGTCGGGGGTGTCGTAGAGACGGCCGACGAAAGCGACCACCCGATCCGGCCCCTGGCGCACCTCGGCCCGTTCCACCGCCATCAGGTCCTTCACCTGCTGGCGCAACCGCTCCACGACGGTGGGTTCCCGGACAGATTCCATCAACCGAGCTGAGTCCATACCATATTCCTCTCACGAGAGTTTGATATATTATACCACGATTCGGCAGAAGCGTGAGCCGCCACCCCGCCGCGCCGCCCCTTCCCCTGCCCCCGTTTTTGTGCTACAATCCTCCCAGAGCATTCTGCCGCTTCGCGCTTGACGACGAACCAGGGAGGGTGAGGAAAGGAACCCGAAGGAACCCCTCGCAGCCATCCCTCGCCGCCCGAAGACCATCGAGGCCATCGAGAACAGCAGGATGAACAAGCCAACTATCCATCCCACCGCCTTCGTCGCCCCCAACGCCACGCTGACGGGAGACGTCACCGTGGAGGCGGAGGCCAGCATCTGGTTCGGCTGTGTGCTGCGGGCGGAGGAGGCCCCCATCCTGATCGGACCCCGGACCAATGTGCAGGACCTGACGGTGGTCCATACGGATCCGGGCTATCCGTGTCGGCTGGGCGCGGATGTGACGGTGGGGCACCAGGTAGTGCTGCACGGGGCCACGGTAGAGGACGGGGCACTCATCGGCATCGGGGCGGTCGTCTTGAACGGGGCGGTCGTCGGGAAAGAGGCGATAGTCGGCGCGGGGGCCGTGGTCCCCGAAGGGACGATCATCCCCCCGCGCACACTGGCCATAGGGGTCCCGGCACGGGTGGTGCGGCGGTTGGAGGAGGCGGACCTGGCGCGGTTGCGGGGGGCGACCGACTGGTATCTGAAACAGGCGCGGACCTATCAGGGGCGGGAGGAGGGAGATGAAAGAGGTGATTGAGCTGCTCAAACAAAGCGAGCTCTTCGCCAGCCTGCCGGTGGAGAAGATCGAACAGATCATCTCCATCGGTCGGGTGAAGACCTTCGACGCGGGGGAGACCATCATCGCCGAGGGAGAACCCTCCGATGAGATGTACGTGGTGCAGGAGGGCATGGTCGAGGTGCTGGTCGCCAGCGGGGCGCTGCACGACATCCCGGGGCCGCCAGAACTGACCCCTGTGGTCCAACTGGGCCGCGGGCAGGTCTTCGGCGAGATGGCGCTGGTGGATCGGGGGGCCCGTTCGGCCACGGTGCGCTGTGTGGAGGACGGCACGACCCTGTTCGTGATCCCCCGGCAGGCCTTCTGGGAGCTGTGCGACGCCGACCACCACATCGGCTACATCGTGATGCGCAACATCGCCCGCGACCTCTCCTTCAAGCTGCGGCACCGGAACCTGCCCCGGGCGCTCGGTGCGTAAGGGAGGCGGCCGATGATCTACAAGGTGAGCTACGTAGTCGTTGGCGGTCGCCATCCGGGAGCGATCGTCAACCAGGAAAACCCGCCCCGGCTCGGAGAAATGGTGAAGCTGGGGGGGGAGCTTTTCGAGGTGGTGGAGGTGGCCGATCTGATCCCCCCCCAGGGGGAGTTCGCCTACCTGCACGTGACCCTGCGGCCGGTGAAGAAAAAACGCCACAAGAGGCGGTGACCCCATCCCTGTGTGCCGGCGGTTCCGGCGAGCAATGGAGGCCGAAAGCCCGGTTGCCGTTTGGGCGAATCTGACTTATAATATGTACTGCACCTAGCTGTGTGAGTCTAAGATGTGTAGTTGGAGAGCCCTTACCTACACCTATTCCAGCGGATTGTAGCGCGGTGCGGCCGACGCGCCGCCCGGCGCTGCAATCCGTCCGCCCAGGGCCCACATCGGTGGGCTCGTTTGTTTCCCATTATCCCTCATCCTCAGGAGAATCAGCGATGAAAAAGATGTCCATTGACGAACAGGTCGCCATCCTGATGCAGGGCGCCGAGTTCGGCGATGAGCAGATCAAGGAGCATATGACTCTGGAGCTCCGCCAGCGCCTGGCCGAAGGCCGCCCCCTCCGCGTCTACTGCGGCTACGATCCCACCGCCCCCGACCTTCACCTGGGCCACACGGTCACGATGCGGAAGCTATGCCAGTTCCAGGTGCTAGGCCACCACGTGATCTTCGTCATCGGCACCTTCACCGCCCTCATCGGCGACCCCTCCGACCGGGATAAGGCCCGGATGCGGCCTACGCTGGAACAGGTGGAAGCGAACGCCCGCACCTACGTCCAGCAGGCGTTCAAGATCCTCGACCCCGAGCGGACGGAGGTACGGTACAACGGGGAGTGGCTGTCGAAGCTCACCTTCCAGGAGATCATCGAGCTGGCGGCCAACTTCACCGTCCAGCAGTTCCTGGCGCGGGATAACTTCGCCAAACGGTACGAGCGGGGGGACCCGATCTGGCTGCATGAGTTCATGTACGCGCTGATGCAGGGGTACGACGCCGTCGCCCTTGAGACCGATGTACAGATCGGCGCCACCGAGCAGCTCTTCAACCTGCTGGCCGGGCGCAAGATCCAAGAAGCTTTCGGGCAGAAACCTCAGGTCTGCATCACCTTCCCTATCCTCGTCGGCACCGACGGCAAACTGCGGATGTCCAAAAGCCAGGGCAACTACATCGGCATCGACGAACCGCCGGAGGTGATGTACGGTAAGGTGATGTCGATCCCGGACGAGGCGATGGGCAACTACTTCGACCTGGTCACCCGCTGGAGCCCGGAGGAGATCGCCCGCATCAAAGCCGGTCTGGTCGACGGCTCCATCCACCCCCGCGACGCCAAGATGCGGCTGGCGTGGGAGATCGTGGATGCCTTTCACGGCTCAGAGGCGGCGGACGCAGCGCAGGAACACTTCCGCACCGTCTTCCAGCGGCGAGAACTCCCGGAGGAGATGCCCGTTTGGGAGTTGAAGTCGCCAGTCAACGTTGTGGACCTCATCTTCGAGGCCGGCTTGAGCCGCTCCAAGAGCGACGCCCGGCGGCTGATCCGGCAGGGGGCGGTGAAGCTGGATGGCGAGCCGGTGACGGACATCGAGACGATGGTCGAGCCAAGGGAGGCGGTGCTGCGGGTGGGCAAGCGCCGGTTCCTGCGGGTGACCCCCGCCGTGTAGGCCCACAGAACCTGCGCCCTTTCGCCGAAGGTGGAATGCCCTACCGCACCGTCAACGGCCTGCGGATGTACTATCAACTGCAGGGGTCCGGCCCGGCGGTGATCCTGCTGCACGGACTGGGTTCCTGCGCCGAGGATTGGTGGCTCCAGTTGCCGGTCCTCTCGGAACGGTACCGGGTATTGGCCCCCGACCTGCGTGGCCACGGCCGAACCGACAAGCCGCCCCGCCCCTACACCGTCCCCCAGATGGCGGAGGACGTGGTCCGGTTGATGGGGGCGCTGGATATCGATCAGGCCCACGTGGTGGGGCTCTCGCTGGGCGGCCTGGTTGCCCAGGCGCTGGCCACCGGGTATGAGACACGGGTCCGCTCGCTGGTGCTTGTCAACACCTTCGCCCGGCTTCGCGTGGGAGGGCCCGCGGGCTGGTGGCGGCTGTTGCGGAGGGGACTGGTCCTCATCGTCGGCGGCGTTGGCAGACAGGCAGAGCTGGTCGCCCAGGCCATGTTCCCCCACCGGGGCCAGGAGGCGGTGCGGCGGGCGGCGGTGGAGCGGCTGCGGGCCAACGATCCTTCCGCCTACCGGGCGGCGATGCTCGCCGCGCTCCGCTTCAAGGGGTGGGATAGACTTCCCTCCATCCGCGCGCCCACCCTGGTGGTGGCCGGGGCGGAGGACACAACCGTAGACCTGGTGGCCAAGGAGGAACTGGCTGCGGGGATCCCAGGGGCGCGGCTGGAGATGATCCCCGGATCCGGCCACGCCACACCGATAGACCGGCCCGCCCACTTCAACTGGTTGCTGCTGCAGTTCTTGAGAGAAGTGGAGAGCTCCACCTGTTCTAGGAATCCCCTTCTTGAACATCCATCGCCCCCTGGACGAGTTGGGCCGCCAGGCGATGCAGGATAGGGTGGACGGCTTGCAGCGCGACCCTTCCCGGCGGCCGGGAACCGCTACTACGAATGGCGAAGTCACGCTACAAGCGTGACCTACTCTGCTACGGCCACGCGGGCCGGCAGCACCCTGAGCGGAGTGGGCGAGAGGCGCAACGCACCTGTCAAGCTGGCGTTGGAGATTCGCGGGCTCCTCTCTGGAAACCACCAGAGCGGGGCTTGCGCTCCAAGGCTGGGATGGTATAATACTAATGTACCCCCGACCATCGTCGGGGGCGTGTAAGCCGCTCTTTCCCGACCGTCCCGCGGGCAGAGCCGACGGACGGCCTGGCAGGTCTGGAGTTGGACGACACTTCCGAAAGCAGAATCCCCACATCAGCCGTATCAACCCCTGGGGGGCCGTGGCCGGCCCAGTCTTGGGCCGCGTGACGGCCGTTTTTTGTCCTTTCCGCTAAGGAGGAAGAACTTGAGTCTGGGTATCGTCATCCTGGCGGCGGGTCAGGGCACCCGTATGCATTCAACACTTCCAAAGGTGCTCCACCCCCTGGCCGGGCAACCGATGATCCTCTACGCCGTCGAGGCCGCCCGCGCCCTCACCGACCTCCCCCCCGTGCTGGTCGTCGGCTACGGCGGGGAGAAGGTGCGCCAGGTGGTCGGAGAGGCGGTCACCTACGTCGAGCAGGCCCAGCAACGAGGGACCGGCCACGCTGTGCTCCAGGCACAACCCGCCCTGGAAGGACGCACGACGGAGGTGCTGGTGGTCTACGCCGATATGCCGCTTCTGAAAGAAGCGACACTGCGCCGCCTGTGGGAGCGACAGCGGGCCAACCCCGGCCCCATCACCATGCTGACGCTGGTGAGCGACAACCCCCGGGGATTCGGACGGGTGGTCCGGGATGAGAGGGGCACGGTTGTCCAGATCGTCGAAGAGGCGGTAGCGACGCCGGAACAGATGGCGATCCGGGAACTGAACGCCGGGGTGTACTGCTTCGACGCGGAATGGCTATGGTCCCACGTGGGCCTGATCCCCCTCAGCCTCCCCAAACGGGAGTACTACCTGACCTGCCTGATCGGGATGGCGACGGCCGAGGGGCAGCGGGTGGAGACGATCCCGGTCGAGGACGCCGCCGAGGTCCTGGGCATCAACACTCGGGCCCACCTGGCGGAGGCGGAGGCGGCCCTGCGGAGCCGGATCAACCGGCGCTGGATGGAGGCCGGGGTGACGATGATGGACCCGGCCACGACCTACATCGAGGCCTATGTAACGATCGGGCCGGACACGGTGATATGGCCCAACACATACCTGCGGGGCCAGACGAGGGTCGGGGCCGGCTGCCAGATCGGGCCGAACAGCCTGATCGAGGATAGCACCATCGGCGACGGCTGCCGGGTGGTGGCATCGGTGGTGGAGGAGGCGGTGATGGAGGAGGGTAGCGACGTCGGTCCCTTCAGCCACCTCCGGCCGGGGGCCCGCCTGGAGGCCGGGGCCCACGTGGGGAACTTCGGCGAGGTCAAGAACGCCACCCTGGGGCCGGGGGCCAAGATGGGCCACTTCAGCTACCTGGGCGATGCCGGGGTGGGGGCCGGGGCCAACATCGGCGCCGGGACCATCACCTGCAACTTCGACGGGAAGCAAAAACACCGCACCGAGATCGGCGAAGGGGCCTTCATCGGCTCCGACACCATGCTGGTCGCTCCGGTCCGGGTAGGCAAAGGGGCGCGGACAGGGGCCGGTTCGGTGGTGACGCGGGACGTGCCAGACGGGGCGCTGGCCTACGGAGTGCCAGCCCGGGTTCGAGAGGGCAAAGACAGAAAAGACTAGCAGAAGCAGGAGTAGGAAAAGATATGGGAAATCTGCGACGATTGGTGCTGGACGTACTGAAACCCCTGGAGCCCAGCATCGTGGAACTGGTGCAGTTGCTGGCCGATCTAGAGGGCGTGGATGGGGTCAACATCTCCATCTATGAGATCGACCGCCGCGTGGAGAACGCCAAGGTCACTATTGAGGGGCACAACCTGATCTACGACGCGGTTGCTCACGTCATCGAGGAAAACGGCGGCGCGATTCACTCCGTCGATGAGGTCGCGGCCGGCAAGCTGCTCATCGAGGACGTGATCACGCCGCAGGACTAGCTATGGCGAGACCGAACAACGGGAGATTGGCCCAGCATGTGAACAACATGCGTGAGTACAGCCAGATCGCCGGCACCGCGCAGATCGCCCGGCGCTATCTGGCGATGAACGCCTTCGACGGCGTGCTGACCACCATCGGCGTGCTGATGGGCAGCTATCTGGGCGGTGTCCGCGACGCCGCCATCGTGATCCGCACCGGAGTCGCCACCTCCATAGCGATGGGGGTCTCCGGCCTGTGGGGAGCCTACCTCACCGAGGCCGCCGAGCGGCAGCGGGAGCTGACGGAACTGGAGAACACCATGCTGACCGACCTGGCCCGGACCAAAATCGGCCGTGCCTCGCGCCTGGCGGTGGTTGTCGTCGCGGTGGTAGACGGCCTGGCTCCCTTCATCGCCGCGCTGACGGTGCTCATCCCTCTCTTCGCCTCCCCGCTCATCGGCAACATCCTGATCGGCTACGCCCTCTCCCTGGCCGTTGCGCTGCTCAGCCTGTTCGGCCTGGGGCTGTTCCTGGGGCACATCTCCGGGCGCAGCCTCGTCGGTTATGGGCTGCGCACCCTCATCGCCGGGCTTGTGTCCATCGCGCTCAGCATCCTGGTGGGCGGCGTGGAGCACTAGCCCCACGGCGACCACCCGCTGGCGAGGCGATGCGCCGAGGTATCCGCCCCTCGCAACCGCCGGAAGGCTGCGCGGACGGCCTGCCGACCGAGGTGCCAGCGGTGACCGGACAACGGACCCGCAAGAGACAGGCGCGATAAGAGGGGATGGAGGACTTCTATGAAGAAGATTGACCCTGAGCAGTTGATCGCCCAGGCGAAGGCGGCCCGAGAGGAGGCATACGCCCCCTACTCCGGCTACCGGGTGGGAGCCGCCCTCCTGGGCCGGTCGGGCCGGGTCTACACGGGCTGCAACGTGGAGAACGCCGTCTACCCTCTGTGCACCTGCGCCGAACGGGCGGCCGTGGTGAAGGCGGTGTCTGAGGGAGAGCGGGAGTTCATCGCCCTGGCGGTGGTCACCGAGAACGGCGGAGCCCCCTGCGGTTCCTGTCGGCAGACCCTCCGGGAGTTCGGGAAGGAGATCGTGGTGCTGATCGCCGACACCTCGGGCTCATATCGGGAGACCACCGTAGACCAACTGCTGCCGGATAGCTTCAGCGCCACAGATCTGACGAGAAACGTGAAACGTGAGACGGGTGCCCTCTGACCGAGGACAACCGAGCCGGAGGGACGAACGACGGCCCCGCTGGGTGCTGCAAGAGCGATAGGACGGGATGCTACCTTGCCAGGTAACGAGACCTCCCGCAGGTTGAGAGCCCGCGGGAGGTTCCCTGTTGCACTCCCTCGTCGGGATGGTATAATCAGTCGTTGAGAAAACTCGCTCTAGGCGGGTCTGTGACCTGCCGATCCGACCGGCCACAGGTCGGTCAAGAGCCGGAATTCTCAAGTACTGATAATGACCTCCGAGGAGAGAAGTGCGCAGTGAGCGGCTCTACCGCACCGAGGCCATCGTGGTCCGTCGGCGCGACCAGGGAGAAGCCGACCGGGTCCTCACCCTCTGCACACCGTTGGGCAAGTTGGCGGTCATCGCCAAGGGGGTGCGCAAGGTCCGCAGCCGGAAGGCCGGGCATCTGGAGCTCTTCGCCCACACCCGCCTCGTCATCGCCCGCAGCCGCTCCTCCTGGGACGTGGTGAGCCAGGCGGAGACGGTGGAGCCGCACGCTATACTCCGGGGCGACCTGATACGGGGCACCTACGCCCGCTACGTCGCCGAACTGTACGACCGGTTCGTCGCCGAGGGCGAGGGAGGCGAGCCCCTGTTCGACCTCCTGCGGCGGACACTGGGCTACCTCTGTGAGGCGGAGCCGGGGCGGGAGACGGCCCTGCTGGTGCGGGCCTACGAGCAGCGGCTGCTGACCCTGGCGGGTTTTCGGCCCGAATGGGGCCACTGCGTGGGCGCGCAGGAAGGGCGCACCTGCGAACGGCCGTTGAAAGCAGAAGGGAATGAGCCCCTGGGCCTGGACGCGGAGCGGGGTGGCGTGCTCTGCGCCGGGTGTTACCAGGCCCATCGCAAGCAGCGGGGGATCGTTTCTCTCTCCCCCGCGGCACTGCGCTTGTTGCGGGCTTGCCAACGTCAATCCTTCGCCCGGATGCGGAGCTATCCGGCGGAGCCAGCACTGCTGGACGAGGTGGAGCGCGCGATGCGTCACTATGTCACTCACCATCTGGAACGGAACGTGAGGAGCAGCGCGTTCCTGCGGCGGTTGAAGCGGGAGGATGGAACTTGAGACCGAGAGGAGCCCAGACCGCTTGTCCCTGGTGCGGCACGCACTACGAGTCCTTTCGCAGCAATTGCAAGAACTGCGGGGGGCCGCTGCCGCCACCACCGGCAGAGGCCGCCGTCCCCGATCTGCCGGAGCCTCCTTCTCCCCCTCGCGCCTTCAAGGGGAGCTTTGTATGGAGAAAGCTGGCAGTGGATGGGTGGTCAGTCGCAGCGGTCGTCTTCTTGCTGCTGGGATTCATCTTTACGCTGGTCGGTCTGCCCTTGCTCTTAGTATTCATTGTAGGCATCCCCTTGCTGCTCGTGGGGCTGGCGTTCTTAGGGGCCGGTATCCTCCTTCTCGCCTGGCGTTACCGAGAAGCCCAACAGACGCTGAACGTGCTGCGCACAGGCCAGGCGACCCTGGGTACCACTATAGGCGTGACCCAGAACTACAACGTGACGATCAACAACCGCCATCCCTGGACGATTTACTACGGCTTTGAGGTAGATGGACAGAGGTACGAGGGGAAGACAACCACCTTGCGCCCAGTTGGATTCACCCATCGGGCGGGGCAGCCTGTATACGTTCTCTACTTGGAGAGCGATCCTGGACGGAGTACGATCTATCCGCCAGTGGTGTGACGCGCTGGCATCTGTGATGTGGAGGAGCTCGTGGCACAACCTTTGACCTTTCAGCAAGTCATCCTCCGTTTGCAACAGTTCTGGGCCGATCGAGACTGCCTTATCTGGCAGCCCTACAGCGAGAAGGTCGGCGCGGGGACGGCCAATCCAGCCACCATCCTGCGGGTGCTCGGGCCGGAGCCGTGGAACGTGGCCTACGTCGAGCCGTCCTACCGGCCCGACGACGGCCGGTACGGGGAGAACCCCAACCGGATGCAGATGCACGTCCAGTTCCAGGTCATCCTCAAGCCCGACCCCGGCAACCCGCAGGAACTGTACCTCCAGAGCCTAGAGGCGCTGGGAATCCGCCGGGAGGAGCACGACATCCGGTTCGTCGAGGACAACTGGGAGAGCCCGGCGCTGGGGGCCTGGGGGCTGGGCTGGGAGGTCTGGCTGGA
>DQUX01000306.1 GCA_015662065.1 Anaerolineales bacterium
GATCGCGCTCGCCCACATCAGCGACCGGCGGGCGCTGCGCAGTTCGGCCTGCTGCTCGTCGTACGCACGGACCTTGTCCGGATCGCGGACGATGTAGCCCAGTTGGCGCAACACGTCCCGCAGTTCGGTCGGCGAGCAGCGGGCGGGGTCGTACTCGATCAGCGCCTCCTCGTGGGCCAGGCTGACGTGCACCGCCCGCACCCCGTCCATCCGCTCGTAGGCCCGGCGGATGGTCTCGGTGCAGAAGGAGCAGGACATCCCGCCGATCTTGACCTGTAGCCGCTCGACGGCCATCTCCTACCCTACTCCCGCCGGGTCGATATGCCCAGCAGGCTGTAGAGCGCGCAGTAGCCGGTGATGCCGGTGATCACCAGGATCAGGCCGATCACGGCTACGACGATCCCCCCTACCGCGACCTGGAGGCCGTTCAGCGGCCACAGTCCGGCCCAGATCAACACAGCCCCCAGCACAAGCCGGACGATGCGATCTACGGTCCCTTCGTTCTGTTTCATCCGATTCCTCCTTTCCTCATCTTCTCCACAGAGAACGGAGTTTTTAAGAGTTCTCCGCGTTTCTGCGGTATCCTCCCCACACCCACATCGACCCACCGACGGCCAGCAGCCACATCCCCACCCAGAAGAACAGCGCCGTCGGCAGCGGGGGGTGGGCCTTACGGTAGAGGCGGGTGTACTCGGGACCGGCGCGGGCCATTGTGTAGAACTCGGCGAACAACTCCCATCCCGCCAGCCAGGCCAGCAGGCCGACCAGCAGTCGCGCCCAACCGGGAGTTCTGCGCCGCCGACCGGCCGTCCAGAGAGCCGCCCCATGCAACACCGCCAGGGGGAGCGTCTCCAGGTGACCCAGTTCGTGCCAGTAGGTCAACCGCTCCCGCTCCCGCCGGGGGAGCCCCTGCCGCAGGTGGAGGTCCACCAGACCGGGGTGGGGCAGCGGCACCGGGCCGGCCTTGACCCAGTGCCACACCCGTCCGACCGCGATCTCGGCGGGCAGGCCGTACCAGGAACGCACCCGAAAGGCCAGTTCCCCATCCATCTTTCCCCCTTACGCCCTTAGGCCTTGTGCCCCTACCCCAGGTCCATCCGCCGCAGGAGTTGAGCGTTGATCGCCACGATGATGGTACTCAGCGACATCAGGACCGCGCCCACCGCCGGCGAGAGGATGAATCCCACCGGGGCCAGCACCCCCGCCGCCAGCGGCAGGGCGACAGCGTTGTAGCCGGTGGCCCAGATCAGGTTCTGGATCATCTTTTTATAGGTAGCGCGGCTGAGGGCGAAGATCTTGACCACGTCCCGCGGGTCGCTGCGCACCAGGATGATCCCCGCCGACTCGATGGCGACGTCGGTGCCGCTGCCGATGGCGATCCCCACGTCGGCGCGGGTGAGGGCCGGGGCGTCGTTCACTCCGTCGCCGACCATCGCCACCCGCTTCCCCTGCCGCTGCAGTTCGACCACTTTCTGGTCTTTGTGCTCCGGCAGCACCTCGGCGAAGACGGTCCGAATGTCCAGTTCGGCGGCCACCGCCTGGGCGACGGCTCGGCTGTCGCCGGTGAGCATGGCGACCTCGATCCCCATCTCCCGGAGCCGATCTACCGCCTCGTGGCTCTCCGGTCGGACCACGTCGGCCAGGGCGAAGGCCGCCACCGGTCGCCCATCCATCACCAGGTAGATGACCGACTGCCCCTTCCGCCCCGCCTCCTCGGTGAAGCGGGCCAGTTCCTCCGGCAGGGACGCCTCCAGCATCTCCAGCAGCCTCGGCCCGCCGACGTAGACCGTCCGCCCGTCATAGGAGGCGCGGATACCCCGCCCCTTGATCGCCTCGAAATCGGACACCGTCGGCAGGTCCAGCCCTTGCTCCTCCGCCTTAGAGCGTACGGCGCGGGCGATCAGGTGCTCCGAATCCCCCTCCACCGCCGCCGCCAGGGCGAGGGCCTGGGATTCGTCCCAGCCGTCGGCCGTCGCCGTGGCGACCACACCGAACTCCCCCTTGGTCAATGTACCGGTCTTGTCGAAGATGACCACGTCGATCTCGCGGGCCTCCTCCAGCGCCAGCCGATCCCGCACCAGGATGCCGTTGGTCGCCCCCATCGAGGTGCTGATGGCAACCACCAGCGGGACGGCCAGCCCCAGCGCGTGGGGGCAGGCGATGACCAGCACGGTCACGACCCGCTCCAGCACGTCTAGGTTGAAACCGACCGCCACCGTCCAGGCCACCGCCGTGACCGCCGCCACCGCAAGGGCGATGTAGAAGAGCCACCCGGCGGCCCGGTCGGCCAGCAACTGCGTCTTGGACTTGGATTGTTGCGCCTGAGCGACCAGCCGCATGATCCCCGCCAGGGCGGTCGCCTCACC
>DQUX01000115.1 GCA_015662065.1 Anaerolineales bacterium
CCAACCCGGCCGAGTGGGAGGTCATCGACGAGTTCCCGGCCTTTTCCTTCATCCTCGGCGACATGCACCCCCATCTCCTCGGCCTTCCCTTCGTCCTCCTCGCGCTCGCTTTGGCGCTTGCCCTCTGGATGCGACCTGCGACCGGCTCCCGTCGACGTTTCACGTTCCACATTGCTTTGCCCTTCGCTCCCTGGCGACTTTTCCTCTACGCCCTCTGCCTGGGCGGCCTGGGCTTCCTAAACACCTGGGACTTTCCCCTCTATCTGTTCGTGGTCGTCGTTGCCTTCGGTTTGTCCTCTTACCACCGCGATCCCCAATCCGCAGTTCGATCCTCGCTCACCTTCGCCCTACTTCTGGCCGTCGGCGGCTTCGCCCTCTATCTCCCCTTCTGGATCGGCTTTCGCTCCCAGGCGGGAGGGCTCCTGCCCAACCTGTTCAACTCCACCCGGTTCCCCCAGTTCCTGGTGATGTTCGGCCCCCTTCTCCTCCCCGTGGCGGCGCTGGTGGTCGCGGTGGCGCGGAGGCAGGGGGTGAAGGCCGGACGGGTAGCCCTTTGGACCGGGGCGATCCTGCTGGGGACGATCCTCTTTCTCCTGCTGGCCGCCCTCGCCTCCCCTCAAGGCCGCCAGTACCTGGCCGCGTGGCGCAGCGGCGGGCCGATCCCCGGCCTGGAGCACATCCCGGACGCCCCTCGGCTGGTCGGCCGGCGGCTGCTGGAGCGGCTCCTGGCACCCTGGACCCCCTTGGCGTTGGCGGCGCTGTTCGCCACGGCATTTCTCGCCTCCCTGCGCCCTCCTTCTCTGCGATCTGCGCCCCTACGCCCTGAGACGGCCTTTGCCCTTCTGCTGACGGCCACTGGCGCGCTCCTCACCCTGGCGGTGGAGTTCGTCTACCTGCGGGATATCTTCGGCACGCGGATGAACACCGTCTTCAAGTTCTACTTCCAGGCCTGGGTGATGTGGGGGGTCGCGGGGGCGTACGGGCTGGCGCGGGGGCTGATGCAAAGGAGGGTGTGGGCCATAGCCGCGCTGCTGCCGATCCTCGCCGGGCTGGCCTACCCCGCGCTGGCGATCCCGGCGCGGGCGCAGGAGTACGGCGGACCACCCACCCTGGACGGCGCGGCCCACCTCCGCCAGATCTACGCCGCCGACTTCGAGGCCATCGCCTGGCTGAACGAAAACGTGGCGGGGAGACCCGTCGTTCTGGAGGCCCCCGGCGACCGCTTCCGCGCCTACACCTACGAGGGTCGGGTCTCCGCCTTCACCGGCCTGCCGACGTTGCTGGGGTGGGGCGGCCACGAGCACCAGTGGCGCGGCAACTACGACGAGCCGGCCCGTCGGGAGCCGGACATTGAAGCGCTGTACACGACCACCGACCCGACCGAAACCTTGACGCTGCTGGACCGGTATGGTATAAGGTATGTTTACGTCGGTCCGTTGGAGCGGACCCGCTATCCCCCTGCGGGGCTGGCGAAGTTCGACTCTTTGCTGGAGACGGTTTACGACGCGGCCGGGGTGACCATTTACTACTACACCCCGGCGGCAGGGGAGATACTCGCCGATGCACCAGAATCGGAAACCACGCGGCCCAGGCAGCCGCTGGCAGTCCCTTGAGGTCGCTCTGTGGGTCCTCCTGGTCCTTCTCGCGGCCCTGCTGCGGCTAACCGACTTGGACGCCGCGCCCCTCTCCTCCGCTGAAGCCGTCCAGGCCCTCGCCGCCTACCGCCTTGCCCATCCCTCCGTCTCCCTGTCTTCCCCTCCCTCTGTTCCCCCCTCCCCCCTCCTTCTCCACCTCAACGCCCTTCTTTTCGCCCTCTTCCACGGCGGGGACAGCCTGGCCCGGTTGGTCCCCGCGCTGGCGGGGGTTGGGCTGGTGCTGACCCCCCTCCTGTTGCGCCGCTACCTGGGCGCGTGGGGCACGCTGGGGATGGGGCTCCTCCTGGCCCTCTCCCCCACCGCTGTCCTCTTCTCCCGCACCCTCGATGGGACGATCCCCGCCGCTTTGGGGGTGATGGTGTTGGTGGGCTGCGCCGCCCGCTACCTGGACTCGATGTGGTTCTCCTGGGTCGCCTGGGGAGGGATTGGGCTGGCGGTGGCACTGACGGCGGGGCCGGGCGCGTGGGGGCTGCTCTTGGGGCTGCTGCTAGCGGTGGCGGGGGGGCTGTGGATCTGGCGGGAGCAGGTTCCGTGGATCTGGCCGATGGTCCGGCCGGCCCTGCGCCGGGGAGCGGCCGTGGCCGGGCTGGGGGTACTGGCCATCGGGACCGGCCTGGGGTTACATCCCGTCGCCCTGGCCGACGCCGGGCAGGCGGTGCTGGCATGGCTGGCCCGTTTCGGGCCGACGGGCGACGGATCGCCCACCTCCCCCCTGTTGCTCCTCGTGGCCTATGAGCCGCTCCTCCTGCTGGCGGGCCTGGCAGGGCTGATGCTGGCCGTCCGTCGACGGCACGGGATGGGGTTGCTGTGGATCTTCTGGGCGGCGGTGGGCGCGGCCCAACTGGCCCTGATGCCGGGCCGGGAACCTGCCGATCTGGTGTGGCTCCTCCTGCCGCTGGCCGGGCTTGGGGGGCTGGCGGTGGACGAACTGGCCCGGTCGCTCCTGACCCAGGGCCGTTGGCTGAACGAGGGGTTGTACCTACCCGTGTCCCTTCTCCTGTGGACTCACTCCGGCCTCTCCCTCGCCCGGTACGCCCGCCTCGGCGGTCCGAAGGACCTGGCGCTGGCCGGGCTGGCTCTCCTCCTCCAAGCCTTTCTCACCGCCACATTCGGCTTCGCCGTCTCCGCACCGGGGCCGGGGGAGGACCCATCGGCAACGGTCCGCCGGGGGATGATCACCGCGTTGCGGGCGGGGGCGGTGTCGCTGGGGCTGGTCCTCCTGCTGGTCACGTGGTCCATCGGCTGGCGGCTCTCCCACCGACTCCCCGCCGACCCACGGGAGCTGCTGGTGGAATCACCCACCGGTGTCGAGGTGCGCGTGCTGGTCGATGTGGTGGGACAGACCTCGATGCTCAA